>CAZFDO010000007.1:0-5817 GCA_964517965.1 uncultured Clostridia bacterium | reverse complement strand
AAGAGGAGGATGACATGCCCGGCAAAAAAATACTGGTGGTAGAAGATGACGCTTTGATCAGGGAATTAGACCGGATCAATCTGGAGGCCGCAGGATTTGAAGTCGTCCTGGCGACAGATGGTTTTCAGGGATTGGAAATGGCCCGGACTGAAAATCCTGCTTTGATCGTCTTGGATATCATGCTGCCAAAAATGGATGGATTCAAAGTCTGCCGCATCCTGAAATTTGACGACAAATATAAACACATCCCGATAATCATGCTGACCGCGCGGATCCAGGAAGTGGATAAAGAAACAGGGTTTAAGACCGGGGCTGATGGCTATATGACCAAGCCCTTTGAGCCTGAAGAATTAATCAAAAAAATTAATCAGATATTAGCAGATACTGAGAAAAAACCGGGGCCAAAATGAAAGGTGATAAGAAAAAACTCGGCGAGATTCTCGTTGAAGCCGGGTTAGTTAATAAACAGCAGATTAACGAAGCGCTGCGGGTCCAAAGTGAAACTGGCGAACGCCTGGGAAAAGTATTAGTGCGTTTGAATTTAATCAATGAAGAAGCACTGATAAGTTTCCTGGGAGAACAGCTGGGCATTCCCAACGTAGATTTGAAAGACTATCTGGTGGACCCGGACACCATTAATCTCGTCCCGGAATATGTAGCCCGGAAATACCAGCTAGTGCCTTTGTTTAAAATTGGGGACACCTTGACCGTGGCGATGGTGGACCCGTTAAATGTCTTTGCTATCGACGAGGTAAGTTTAAAAGCCGGGTGTACGGTTGAGCCGGCTTTAGCGACCGAAAGCGATATTAAACGGTCCATAGACCAATATTACGGTGTCACCGGTACTATGGATGAAGTGATCAAGAAGATCGAAGAAGACGAAGGCGAGTTACTCGGTACCGGCGAGCATGAAATAGAGACAAAAAAACTGGAGGAACTGGCGGAAGAAGCTCCGGTTATAAAACTGGTGAACATCCTGATCATGAATGCCATCAAGGATGGCGCCAGCGATATTCACATTGAGCCGGAAGAAAACATGCTGCGTATCCGGTATCGCATAGACGGAGTGATGCAGGAAGTGCCGGCCCCGCCGAAAAATTTGCAGGCCGCCGTTATATCCCGGCTGAAGATCATGTCGGAAATGGATATTGCCGAAAAGCGGGTACCACAGGATGGCCGTTTCAGGATAAAAGTTGAGAACCGGCAGGTGGATATGCGTGTCTCAACACTGCCGACTATTCACGGCGAGAACGTGGTGATGAGAATTTTAGATGTGTCCAAAGCCCTGCTGGGCTTGGAACAACTGGGCTTTGCCCCGGATGTATTGGCAGAATTTACTAAGACAATTAATAAATCTTATGGAATTGTTTTGGTGACCGGCCCTACCGGCAGTGGTAAAACAACCACTCTCTATAGTGCGCTGAATGTGATCAATACGGTTGAAAAAAATATTATTACAGTTGAGGACCCGGTGGAATACCGGCTCAAGCTGATCCGCCAGGCTCAAGTCAATGTCAAAGCCGGCTTGACGTTTGCTTCAGGATTAAGGGCTATTTTGCGTCAAGATCCTGATATTGTGATGGTTGGTGAGATCAGAGACGTGGAAACAGCGGAAATTGCCATCCAGGCAGCCTTGACCGGTCATTTAGTATTTAGCACCTTGCACACTAATAACGCGCCGGGTGCCGCGACCCGGTTGGTGGATATGGGTGTCGAGCCCTTCCTGGTATCATCGTCAATATTAGCGATCATTGGCCAACGCCTGGTGCGTAAGATCTGCACCAATTGTAAAGAAGAATATCATCCGCCAGAGGCCTTGTTACTGCAGGCTGGTCTGGATCCTAGCAAAAAGGATCTAAAAGTATATCATGGAAAAGGTTGTAAGGTCTGTTTAGATACCGGATATAAAGGCCGTATTTGTATCTTTGAACTGCTCTTGCCGAATGACAAGATAAGAAGCCTGATCGTGCAGAAAACTTCTATGGATGTCATCAGGAAAGAGGCGGTAGCTGCGGGTATGAAAACCATGCGTGACGATGGTTTGATCAAGGTAATGCAGGGAGTGACCACAGTCGAAGAAGTGATCCGGGCGACACAAGAGGATTAAAGACGTAGTGCGTAATGCGTAGTGAGTTATGCGCATGACGCAAAACGCAAAACGCAGAACATTTTGGAGTTTAGATGCCAGTATTTGTTTATAAAGCCAGAGATGAATTAGGCAAACAGATCAAAGGGGTCATGGAAGCTAAAACCCGCGAGGCTCTGGCGGCCAAACTAAGCAGTATTGGCTATTTTGTCACTAATATTACCGAGCAGAAAACAGCTATAAAGATTAGTTTCGGTGAACGGTTTGCGAAGGTTAAGACCGAAGACCTGATTCTTTTTAATGTGCAATTGGCTAATATGATCGCGGCTGGCCTGTCACTATTGACTAGCCTGCGGACCCTTACCAAACAAGTAGAGAACCGAAAATTCCGGGAAGTTATTCAGGATGTGTACCGGAGCATTGAAGCTGGCGGGACCTTTTCCGATTCCCTGGCCAAACATCCAAAAGTTTTTACGCCATTGATGATCCATATGATCCACGCCGGCGAGGTTAGCGGTACCTTGGATAAGGTATTAGATCGCCTGGCTGTTTTTGCCGAGCATCAAGCCGACTTGGAAGAGAGAATCAAAGGCGCTATGGTCTACCCGATCATCCTGGTTATCGTTGGATTTAGCGTTATTATGTTTTTGTCTATTTTTCTTATTCCCATGTTCGTTGACGTGTTTCTGGCGGCCGGAGTTACGCTGCCGATGCCCACAAAGGTGGTGTTTATTTTCAGCCAGATAGTCAGGAAATACTGGTATGTGCTGATCACCGGTGGTATCGGCCTGATGGCCGGCATAAAATACTATGTAAAAACCCCTGGCGGGAGCTTGCTCTTTGATAAATATTTATTAAAAGTTCCGGTCATTGGCTTACTGGCCAGAAAACTGGCCATAGCCAGGTTTGCCCGTACCCTGGCTACCTTAACCTCCAGCGGTGTACCTATCCTGGAATGTCTCGAGATCGTCGAAAAAGTGGTAGGCAATGAGATCATAGCGCGAGTGATAAAACGGGTCAGGGATGGGGTTAGCGAAGGCAGTAAGATCGCTGAACCACTGCGTATCAGTGAAGAGTTTCCCCCAGACACCATCCAGATGATCGCAGTAGGAGAAGAATCAGGCAGCCTGGACGTCATGTTGACCAAAATTGCTGATTTCTATGATACCAGCGTTAATTATAGCGTTAAGAAACTAACCACAATGATCGAACCAATATTTTTGATCCTGGTCGGTTCGGCAGTAGGATTCCTGCTGGCCAGCGTCTTCCTGCCGATGTTTGATATGATGAAAGTTGTTAAATAAGTCCTTGTATTTTAGACGGAAAAGTGGTATATTTTAGATAGAGGGGAGGTGAACAAATGATGAGAATTAGCAAGAATAAAAAAGGATTTACCCTGATCGAACTGTTGATCGTTATGGCGATTATCGCTATTTTAATCGGTATCAGCCTGCCGCGTTTTAGAGGCATGCAGGATGAGGGTCAGAAATCCAAAGCCCGGGCAAACCTGGCGACCTTGAGAACTGCTGTTGAAGCTTACGCTGCTTCACCGCGTTCAAACGGCAGGACCAAGTATCCCGATGGGACTGACATTGGCGCTCAAGCTATCTACAACGGCGTGCGGACGGCGACTACAGGTTGGCAAACTACTCGTTTAATGGTACAATCCCCGGCGAGCGCCCTAGGCACTACCGGGCCAATAATGCTCAGTTCGGAATTGATTGACCCGTTTTCTCAGGCGGCTAACGTGGAATATGGTTATTATGTCAATGCCGCTGGTTATTATGTTATCTGGTCTAACGGCATAAATAGATTAAATGTTAACTGTACTGTACTTGCCGTAGCGCCGTACACAGTAACATACTCTGCTGGCGCATCTGTTATTTTTGTATCAAACGGCAACCCGCAGAGCAATTAGTTTTTCTGAATTCAGTAATTATTTTGGTTAGGCGTATAAGGTGGCTACTTAAGTTTTTAATAAAAAACCTTTGGTAGCCACCTATACCTATTATGAGTATTATAGGTAAAAATGAAGAAAAAAAACAAGGGATTCACTATTATAGAAATTTTGTTTGCACTGGCCTTGCTGGCGGCGGGATTAACCAGCGTAGTTTTGATCATGAGCGAAGGACAGTCTCAAAATACAGTATCCAAAATGCATTCAGTAGCTATGGGTTTGGCTAAAGATCGAATGGAAAATATCAGGAATCTACCCTATGCCAGTGTCAATTCCGTGCCACTAACTCCGTTTGCCTCGCCTTATGTCGATTATTCTTATCAGGTTAATGTCACTACTAACGGGACATTACCCGGGCAGATCAAGGATGTAGTGGTTATCGTTACGTATAATTCAGGGAAAGGTACTACCGCATCAGCAAGCCTGGAAACATATAAATCAAATATTAATTGAGGTGCCCTACGATAGCCGGCGCTAAAGGCCTGACTTTAATAGAATTGTTAATAGCTATGATCTTGTTAGCAGTGTTGCTTTTTATAACAGTTTCTTTTTACCCCATGGTCATAAAAGTATTTTTATCCAATAAAAATGAGTTTGATATGCGCAGCGAAGTGTCAATAGCCAGAGATCTGGCCACTACCTATCTGCTCAAAGCCAATACCTTTACTATCGCCAATCCAGGCCGGATATATTTTACCGCCAATATTGACCCCACCACTCCCTTATCTGAAAACTGCACTTTTTATTTTTATAACGCCAGTGACGCTACCTGGCCTACTACTTATCCTTATGCTTCATATGAATTGAAGTTTACGGACACCGGAATTTTTGGCAGTGGACGGACGCTAGTACGCAACTTGAATCCACCCCCAGTATCGCTTTTTAGTAACAGCGGAAACAGGATAACGGTTAATTTAAACGTGACTAATAATAGTAAAACATACGCAATAGCGTTTGAAATATGGCCGCGTAATTTATAGTATAGGAATTTGAAATTCCTATACTTGATTCATAGATTATTAATAAAGATTACACAGATTAAAGTAAACTCAAAGGACACAGAGAAGGGGGTTATTATATGAAAATAGGTAAAGGGGAAAAAGGGTTTGCCCTGATTTTTGTATTTTCCTTTGTGATGCTTATTGCCGGGATCGTCGGGGGATACCTCTATTATAACTCCCAGAGTATAAGTAGTTCCGGAGCTAAGCAAATAGAAACGCAGGTATTTTACGCTAATGAAGCAGCGCAGGCGCGGGCGGTACAATTCTTGCAGAATAACTGGAGCAATGTCTGGAACACTATCCAGCCTGACACCGGAGCTTTGGGTACTTTTGGCCCGCAAACAGAAAACCTGCCCACAAATCAGGCGGTAAGTTATGAATTTATTATTGACAACTGGAATCTGGCCAGCAGTGTAAATCCTGCCCCCTTTGGTATTGCTTCTATTGCCGCTAGTTCTGAGCAGGGTGGTAATGTGGCTGCTGATGCTTTTGATGGCCGGATAAATACAGGCTGGAGAACCGCAAATTTAATTTTCGTTGGTGGTGGTTGGCTGTTGCCTGATTCTGAAAAAAAGAGTTTTGCTTTTAATTCATTCTTTATTACTGATGCTTATGCAGATCCTGGCGGCACTCCTCCTGGTCAAGGCGGCACTCCCCCAGGCCAAGGCGGCACTCCTCCTGGTCAAGGCGGCGATAATCCTGGACAAGGCGGTGGTGGTGGTGGCGGTGGTGGTGGTGGCGGTGGTGGTGGTGGCGGTGGTGGTGGTGGTGGT
>CAZFDO010000006.1:3999-22541 GCA_964517965.1 uncultured Clostridia bacterium | reverse complement strand
GAAACTCAATACTGACAAATATTTTGTCTGGATCGCCCGCAAGATAGAAACAGAACAAGCCAAAACAATAAGATCATTAAATTTGAAAGGGGTGGATTTTGTCAAAGAAAGCAAACGTTGTTATCCTAATGAACATTTGGCTAACCAGTTACTCGGATTTGTTGGTATTGATAATGATGGGCTAACCGGTATTGAAAAGTATTACGATGAGTATATCAAAGGTGAATCTAGTTTCTTAATGCAGGGTAAGGATGGCAAAGGCCGCAGCGTACTTAATGATACCGAGATTTGCTATGCCAGCAATAACTCCAATGATATTATTCTGACTATCGATAAAACGATCCAATATATTGCTGAAAGGGAGCTGGAAGCGGCCTGGGAACAATACAGCGGGCGTAATGCCATAATTATTGTACAACGGACCAAGACCGGTGAGATCCTGGCTCTGGCCGGGAGGCCCACCTTTTCTTACAGTAAGATCAATGAAAGCAGTATTGATGAGATGCGGATCCGGGCTATTTCAGATTTCTATGAACCTGGCTCTACATTTAAGGTGGTGACTGCGGCGATAGCCTTAGAAGAAAAAGTGACTAAACCGGAAGACCGCTATTTTTGCGAGAATGGTTCTTTTAAAGTTGGCCCGACTTTTATCAGGGACCATGAGAAAGAAGGATGGTTGACCTTTACCCAGGTCATCGAGCGTTCTTCGAATATCGGGACGGCCAAAGTAGCAGATAAGATCGGCAAGGATAAGCTTTATTATTATTCTAAACTTTTCGGGTTTGGCAGCTTGACCGGTATCGGCCTGCCGGGAGAAATCCGGGGATTACTGCGCCAGCCCAAGAATTGGTCCGGTGTCTCTTTAGGCCGGATCTCATTCGGCCAGGAAATCGGAGTAACACCTCTGCAACTCCTGAATGCCGTAAACGCCGTGGCCAATGACGGAGTACTGATGCAGCCGATCATGGTCAAGGCCATTCGCAATAAAAAAGGTGCTATTATCAAGGAATACCCCCCCCAGATGATCAGGCGGGTAATTTCCTCAGCGACAGCCAGAACTTTAACTGAGATCTTGAAAGGTGTAGTAGAGCGCGGTACCGGATCATTGGCTAAGGTAAAAGGCTATGATATTGCCGGCAAGACCGGTACGGCTCAAAAAATAGATCCCAGTATCAGGAAATATTCCAGTTCCAAGTATGTGGCCAGCTTTGTCGGTTATTTGCCGGCCGATAATCCGGAAGTGAGTATCCTGGTGATCATTGATGAGCCCAAAGAGATTCATTGGGGCGGCAGTGTTTGCGCCCCGGTTTTTGCCAATGTGGCTCGGGATGTTATGCGGTATTTGAATATACCGGCCAAGGCGACTTTATTAGCAAGCAAAAAATAAATATAAAAGCCGCAAAGGGGTTTTGTATGTTACTAGGGGAAGTGTTGGCGACTATCGATGTTAAACAAATATGCGGTTCAATAGAGAACCTGGAAGTGAATGGGGTCACCTATGATTCCCGTAAGGTACAGAATAAGCATAACCGCTACATATTTGTCTGTATAGAGGGGTTCAAGGAAAGTGGCACTAAGTACATTAGTCAGGCTCTGGAAAAGGGAGCAGTGGCTATTGTTGGCCAGGAAAAACCGGCTTTAGATCTTGCCGTGCCTTTCATCCAGGTAGAAAACGCCAGGAGCGCTCTCGCTAAGATAGCTGCTAAAATATATAATTATCCTTCAGATAAACTTAAAATAATCGGTATCACCGGTACTAACGGCAAAACAACCATTACTTACCTGCTGGAGGCCATATTACAGGAAAACGGCCAGCATACCGGTGTATTAGGAACAATAGAATATCGTCTTGGCCGGAAAATCCTGCCTGCGCCAACCACCACCCCCCAGGCGAGCGATTTGCAGGAATTTCTGGCCGAGATGGTTAAACAGAAGTTTGATTACGCAGTGATGGAAGTGTCTTCCCATGCTTTGGAACTTAACCGAACTGAAGGGTGTGAATTTGATGTCAGCGTTTTTAGCAACTTAACCAGGGACCATCTGGATTTCCATAAAGATTTCGAGCATTATCTGGCCGCTAAAACCAAGTTATTCACCGGGTTAAGCCATAACCTGCGCAAAAAAGGTAAAACCTGCGCAGTGATCAATATCGATGACCCGGCTGGAATTAAAATACTGGATAGTATCCCCACAGAAGTGAATGCCCTCACCTATGGTATCAATAACCAGAAGGCCTTATTAAAAGGCGAAGATCTGGTATTGACTCCGGGAAAAACCTCTTTTACCTGCCTTATAAACCAGAAGAAGTATACTATCCAGTTCAATTTAACCGGGAAGCATAATGTTTATAATGCTCTGGCTGCCATAGGAGCGGCAATCAGCCAGGGCATAGACCCGGAAACGATTATTGATGGCCTGGCTAGAGTAAAATCAGTACCGGGGAGATTTGAGCTCGTGGAATGTGGACAAAAATTCACTGTTGTGGTAGACTATGCTCATACTGATGATGCTTTATTCAATGTCCTGACCGCGTCTCGTGAAATACATCCCAAAAGATTGATCACAGTTTTTGGCGCTGGCGGTGACCGTGATCGTACCAAGCGTCCCTTAATGGGCCAGGTTGCTGCCACATTAAGTGATTTTTGCATAATTACCAGTGATAATCCGCGCAGTGAAGATCCGGAAAAGATCGCTTTGGATATAGAAATAGGGATCAAAAAAGCAGGCAAAACAAATTATACTATCGTACTTGACCGGCAGGAGGCTTTGCAGAAGGCTCTGGCAATGGCTCAGCCGGGAGACCTGGTGATCATTGCCGGGAAAGGGCATGAAAACTACCAGATCTTTAAGGACAAAGTAATACATTTTGATGATCGCGAAACAGCTCGGCAAATATTAAATAGTTTACACTGAGAGAAAATAGATGGAAAAAATATCCCTGCGGGAAATAATATCGGAAACTGGCGGCACTTTATTAAAAGGAAGTGCCGCTCTTTCTTTGCCTGATATTTATACTGATACCAGGTTGTTAAAAAAAGGAAAAACATTCCTCACTCTTAAAGGTCCTAATTTTAACGGTAATAGTTTCCTGGCCGAGGCCGTGCATAGAGGGGCGGCCGGGTTAATTTGTGAAAAAGAGCCGGCTTCAGAAGTGCTGCGTAAAGCAGCTTTTGTTATTATCGTTAAAGATGGCTTAATAGCCTTACAACAGATCGCTTATTTATATCGCCGGAAATTCACTATCCCCATAGTGGCTGTTACTGGCTCTAATGGCAAAACTATTACCAAAGAAATGATCGGGAGGATACTTTCCCGCCGTTTTTGTACCTTGGTGACTGCCGGTAATCTCAATAACCAGATCGGTTTACCGCTGACTTTATTGCGGTTACGTAAAAAACATCAGGCTGCTGTATTGGAGCTGGGGACTTCAGCCCTGGGCGAAATAGATACCTTAGCCAGGATCGCCTCACCTACTATAGGAGTGATCACCTGCATCGGACACTCGCACTTACAGCAGTTAAAAAATCTAGGGACAGTATTGCAGGCCAAAATGGAATTGGTCGGGAATCTGCCGGTTTCCGGGATCGCTATTCTTAATAATGATGATCCCTGGTTGCAAAAAAAGCTAGCCAAGGTGAAGAGTAAGGTAATTACCTTTGGGGTGAAAAACAAAGCCGCTGTAAAGGCTAATAAAATAACCGTTAATGCGCCGGATAACAAGATCGTTTTTATCCTGAAAAAGGGAGCACAGCAGCGACGGGTGACCCTGAATACAATAGGGGAACATAATGTTTATAATGCCCTGGCCGCGGCCAGCGTAGGTTTTGCGCTGGGGTTGCCATTCAGCGATATTGTAAAAGGCTTAGCCGCCTTCAAAGCCGTAGCCGGACGTATGAGGATGGTGAAAAAAAAAGGCTTTACTATCCTGGATGACAGTTATAATGCCAACCCTGATTCTATGAAAGCGGCTTTGTCTACGCTGGATAATTTCGGCTGCACCGGGAAAAAAATTGCAGTGCTGGGTGATATGCTGGAACTGGGGTTGGAAAGCAGCCAAAAGCACCGGGAAATAGGGAAAATTATTGGACAATTAGGTCTCGATATGATATATACAATAGGACCACAAAGTCAGCTTCTGGCGCAGGCTGCTCTGGCTACCGGTATTGACCTGGGGAAGATACACATTTTCAATACTGGGGAAGAGCAGTTATTAATAAAGCAGCTGAAAGCAAATATGCAGCATGGAGATGTGGTTCTGGTAAAAGCGTCCCGTGGCCTGCATTTGGAAAAAGTAGTAGCCAGCCTTCAAACATAAGGGGTTTGCATGTTTTATCATCTCCTGTATCCTTTACGTCATCTGTTTAGTCCTTTAAATGTTTTCCAATATATCACCTTCCGTTCTGTCGGGGCAGCCGTGACTGCTCTTATTATCAGCCTGCTCATCACTCCCGGAGTTATCCGTAAATTGCGCACCTTCCATATCGGCCAGCACATTCGTGCAGACGGGCCGCAAACCCATATCAAAAAGGAAGGAACCCCGACCATGGGTGGGGTGATAATCCTGATTTCCATGGTTTTCAGCACTCTTTTATGGGCGCGTGTCAACAATCGCTTTATCCTCATTGCGATCTTTGCTGCTCTCTGGTTGGGCCTGCTTGGATTTATCGATGATTATCTCAAACTGGTCAAGAAGAATCCTAAAGGATTGTCTGCCAATTACAAGTTACTGGGACAGGTCTTCCTGGCCTTGATCGTGGCCTGTTATATCTATCTTTTCCCGGTTAATCCGGCTTATACCACCAAGGTCAATGTGCCGTTGATCAAAATGCTGGATCTCGGTTTTTTTTATATCCCTTTTGTTGTTTTGATGATCGTCGGGTCCTCCAATGCTGTTAATCTGACAGATGGCCTTGATGGCCTGGCAGTGGGCAATATTATTTTTGCCGCTCTAACCTATGCTGCTTTAACCTATGTCACAGGTAATTTTAAGTTTGCGTCATATCTGAAAATTATTTACGCTCCGGGTACCGGAGAGCTTACTGTATTACTGGCCGCCATGATCGGAGCCGGACTGGGGTTTCTCTGGTATAATGCCTATCCGGCAGAGATCTTTATGGGTGATACTGGATCGCTCTTTTTAGGCGGGACGCTGGGGGTTGTGGCTGTATGTATAAAACATGAAATATTATTGGCCCTGATCGGCGGTGTTTTCGTCATGGAAGCGCTGTCAGTAATATTACAGGTTGGTTCGTTTCGGTTGCGGGGCAAGCGTATCTTTAAAATGGCTCCGATCCATCATCATTTTGAACTAAAAGGATGGTCTGAGCCAAAAATTGTGGTCAGGTTCTGGATAGTCGGTATTATTCTGGCCTTTTTAGCTTTTGCTACGTTAAAACTCAGGTGAAACACCCGAATACCTCGTCTCCCAAAGGATATATGTGTGCTCGCATTCAGCGGTAAAAGAGTATTAATATTAGGAGCTGCCCGCAGCGGCATGGCTTGCGCCGGATTATTAGTAAAAAAAGGCGCAACAGTGACGATCAGTGATGCCAGTAAAAAACTGGTGTCAACAAGAGAATTGGCCCTATTAAAACAAAAAGGGGTGAACATACAGACCGGTGGACATCCTGTTTCCCTGCTATCTGGTACTGATTATGTAATAATTTCTCCCGGGATCAGATCAAACCTTCCTCTATTGCAGCAAGCTCGCCTTAAAAATATACCAGTTTTAAGTGAAATAGAAGTTGCTTATACGTACCTGGCCTGTCCAGTCATCGCCATTACCGGGACCAATGGGAAAACTACGACCACCAGCCTGATTGGAGAGATATTCCGTCAATCTGGGCGCAAAACCCTTGTTTGCGGCAATATCGGCCTGCCCATTTCAGCAGTTGCGGCTAAGACCGATTGGCGCTCGATCGTAGTAGCCGAGATCAGTAGTTTTCAACTGGAAAACATTGCCAATTTCCGGCCTTATATTTCTGTTATATTGAACATTACCCCGGATCATTTAGACCGGTATCCTGATTTTAAAGCTTATGCCCGGGCTAAAAAGCGCATATATAGCAATCAGGAACGCTCTGATTTTGCCGTTATTAACTATGATGATCCTGCCAGCCGTAAAAGTGCCGGGAAGATAGATCCAAAAGTGGTATTTTTCTCCCGCCGTAAAATATTATCTTCGGGCGTATTCATTAAAAACAATACCATATATGTCCGGTTAGAAGGCCGGCAGCTGAAAATAATCAAGACCAATGAGTTGGGCCTACCCGGTCCGCATAATTTGGAAAATGCCCTGGCCGCTATTGCTTGCGGCGTGCTGGGAGGGGTTGAGCTGGCCAGTATGCGGAAAACCCTGAAAATATTCCGGGGCGTAGAACACCGTCTGGAACTGGCAAAAACAGTAAAGGGAGTAAAATATATCAACGATTCCAAAGCTACCAATGTCGATTCCGTGGTAAAAGCATTGGAGAGTTTTAAGGAAAAGATCATCCTGATCGCCGGTGGCAGGGATAAAGGAAGCCCTTATCAGCCGTTAGCCAAGCTGGTAAAACAAAAAGTTAAAGCGCTCATTGTGCTGGGTGAAGCCAGGGCTAAAATAAAAGGTGAATTGGGAATGTTGACCCAGACGCATGAAGTTAAAAGCCTGCCTGCAGCAGTGAAATTAGCGCAGCAATTGGCCCAGCCTGGCGATGTAGTATTGTTATCTCCTGCCTGTGCCAGTTTTGATATGTTCCAAAATTATGAACAGCGCGGCCGGGTCTTTAAAGCGGAGGTAAATAAACTCTAATCATGCAGCATCATCAATATCATCATCCAGATTTGCATATGCTCAGCGTCACCATAGCACTGGTGATTTTTGGATTAGTTATGATCTATTCTGCCAGCGCTATTTTTGCCTCACAGCAATATAATAATAGCTGGTATTTTTTTCAAAAACAAATACTCTGGGCCATAGTTGGCCTCGCCGGATTAGTTATAATGATGAAAGCGGATTATCATTTTTTACAGCGTTATTCCCGGGTGTTGATGATTCTTTCATTTATTTTATTGGTACTGGTCTTGACCGGTATCTTTGGCCGTGAAGTAGGCGGCGCCAAACGCTGGATAAGACTGGGGCCGATTGGTTTCCAGGCGTCGGAACTGGCTAAAATAAGTTTGATCATTTATATTGCCGATTACCTGGATCGCAAACAAAGCAAGTTGAGTAAAATGATGAAAGGTGTTGCTCCCATATTGGTAGTTATCGGTCTGGTCTGCGGCTTGATCCTGATCGAGCCGGATATGGGGACCAGTGTCAGTTTGGCAGTGGTTTCCCTGGGGATGCTTTTTGTCGGCGGCTTGAGCGCCTGGTATTTGGGCAGCATGATTTTAATGGCGATTCCTTTTTCCATATATTTAGTGCTGAGCAAACCTTACCGTTTGCGTAGGCTCATGTCCTTTTTTGATCCCTGGTCTGACCCGCAGAAGGGGGGCTATCAGATCATTCAATCGTTGATCGCGCTGGGTTCCGGCGGATTCCTGGGGGTAGGGCTGGGCAATAGCAAACAGAAATTATTATACCTGCCGGCGGCTCATACAGATTTTATCTTTCCGATTATCGGGGAAGAACTGGGTTTTATCGGAGCGTTAAGTATTGTGGCCCTGTTTTTTATCTTTGCCTGGCGCGGAATGAAAATATCCTTTCATGCTCCGGATCTTTTCGGCAACATGTTGGCGGGCGGGATAACCTTTATGATCGTTTTACAGGCTATTATCAATATGGGGGTTGCCTGTGCTTTATTCCCGACCAAGGGATTACCCTTGCCGCTGGTCAGCTACGGTGGTTCAAATCTGGCTTTTACCCTGGCCAGCATCGGGATACTGCTGAACATATCAAGACAAACGACTAAGTAAAGCGGCGTAAAGCGGATAGCGGGTAGCGTGTAGAAAAACGGAGAAATATTTTCCTTTACGCTATACGCTTAACGCTAAACGCCCCAAGAGGGTTTTTCCATGAAAGTTCTAATTGTGGCTGGCGGTACCGGCGGCCACTTGTACCCCGGTATTAGTGTCGCCAAAAAATTAATAGAAAACCACCATCAGGTTTTGCTGGTTATTCGCGCTAAAGAGTTAGAAATGAAAGCGGTTTCGAATGCTCACCTGGAGTTCGCGACTATAGCGGGGACAGGACTGAAAAAGAGTTTAGTCGGGTTGCTAATATTCGGGTGGCAATTTCTAAAAGGATTTAGCCAGGCGCAGGGCATAATTGCGCGTTTCAATCCAGAGGTCATTCTGGCCATGGGTAATTATCTCTCTTTGCCCATAGCCATGGCCGGCCGCCAGCGGAAAATACCGGTGGTCCTGCATGAACAGAACTGCCTGCCGGGAAAGGCGACTAAATTCCTGGCTAAAAAAGCAGCGGCTATATGTATCAGTTTTGCCGAATCAGTCGCCTATCTGGGAATTTATAAATCTAAAATTGTGTTTACCGGAAACCCTTTACGGCCGGAAATCCTGGCGGCCGGTGCCAAGCCACGTGATCGTCAAACCAGCAATGTATTAGTATTTGGCGGCAGTCAGGGTGCGCATAAGATCAATCAGGCGATGGTAGAAGCATTGGACCGGCTGGAATCAGTGCGCACGAAGATGACCATAACCCATTTATCCGGAACAAAAGACCAGCAGCTGGTAGAAAAAGGGTATCAGGAACGCAATTTTAATGTTTCCCTGGCGTCTTACCGGGAGGATATGCACGAAGCCTATATGAAAGCCAGCCTGGTTGTAGCCCGTGCTGGCGCAGCTACCTTGGCCGAGCTGGCGTATTTTGGATTACCTTCCATATTGATCCCTTATCCTTATGCAGCTGAGGATCATCAGCGGATAAATGCTGAAGTTTTTGTGCAGGCTGGGGCTGCCAGAATGATCATGGATCAGGATCTGAGTAGTGAGACCCTGGCTAATAATATCATGGAAATTATCCAGAACGAGACGGTTCTGCAATATATGTCTAAAGCTGCGTTGAAATTGGCCCAGCCTCAGGCAGTTGATAAAATTGTGACCGTACTTCAGGATCTAAGGGGAAAAAATGTTTAAAAAATTTCAGCATATTCATTTTGTCGGCATCGGTGGTTCCGGTATGAGCGGAATAGCTGAAGTATTAATTACCCTGGGATATAAAATATCAGGGTCTGATCTAAAGGAAACCGAGATTGTCAACCGGCTCCGGTCGCTGGGCGGGGAAGTGTTTATCGGTCACCGGGAATCCAATGTAAATAATGCGGATGTGGTTGTTGTCTCCACGGCTATCGAAACGAGCAATGTGGAAGTGACGGCAGCGATTGCCGGTAAAATACCAGTTATACCGAGAATAGAAATGCTGGCCGAATTGATGCGGCTCAAATATGGGGTGGCGATCGCCGGTACGCATGGCAAAACCACAACCACGTCCATGGTTGCCTTAGTCTTAGCCAAAGGCGGATTAGATCCGACGGCGATTATTGGCGGAAAATTGAACAATATTGGCGGCCATGCCAAGCTTGGCCAGGGCGAATATCTGGTAGCCGAAGCAGATGAAAGTGACGGCTCTTTTTTGAAACTTACACCGACCATTGGAGTGATCACCAATATTGATGACGATCATCTTGACTACTGGAAATCCCTAGACAGGCTACACCAGGCGTTTATAGATTTTGCCAATAAGGTGCCATTTTACGGCAGTACCATTGTCTGCGGAGACGATCCGGGAGTGCACCGGATCATTGCCCAGATCAAGCGGAAATATATTACGTATGGGTTGGCAGTGGATAGAGTAAGTAATTGTGACCTGATCGCTCATTCCATTGAGTTTTCCGGCTTTGGCACCCAGTTTGAAGTAGTATATAACGAAAGCAACCTGGGACAGATCAAGCTGCAGGTTCCCGGACTGCATAATGTCTATAATGCCCTGGCGGCCATCGGGGTTGGCCTGGAGCTGGGTGTGCCTTTTAGCGTGATCAAGGAAGGATTAGACGAATTCAAGGGAGTGGTGCGTCGGCTGCAGCTCAAGGGAGAGTTTAACAAGATCGTGATTATGGATGATTATGGCCATCACCCCACTGAAATAAGGGCCACGTTAGATGCCATAAAAAGATTTTGGCAGGGTCGTTTGGTAGTAGTGTTCCAGCCGCATCGCTTCTCCCGGACAAAGTTGCTGGCTGAAGAATTCGGCCGGGTTTTTGGCAAGGCTGATGAGCTTTTGGTCATGGATATTTACTCTGCCGGGGAAAAGTTTATCCCCGGTATTGATGCTCAGTTGATAATTGATAATATCAAAAAGAATAATTATGATAAAGTGCAACATATACCGGGACGAAAAGAGGTAGTGGACTATCTTGCCGCCCAGGCCAAGCCGAATGACTTGATCCTGACTCTTGGCGCGGGAGATGTTTGGAAGGCGGGAGATGAATTGTTAGAGAGGCTGAAGGGGAGGTAAAAGATTCATGCCAAAATGTCCAGTGGTTGAAAAAAATACATATTTAAGAAATCTGACTACTTTTCATATCGGCGGAAAAGCCCAGTGCTATTATGTAGTTAATTCAGTTAAAGAATTACAGGAGAAATTAGCCGTCATCCGCCGTAAGAAGATGAGATATTATATTCTTGGTTGCGGGTCGAATATCCTGGTCCAAGATCGGGTTTTGCCAGGTGCGGTCATAAAGCTGGGGCCGGGGTTCAGCCAGATCAGGCACCAGGGCGGCAGGGTAATTGCCGGCGGGTCAGTGACTATATCAAAGTTGCTGTCCTATTGCCGTAAACATAATCTATCAGGAGCTGAATTTCTCTGGGGTATCCCTGGTACTCTGGGCGGGGCAGTAAAGGGTAATGCCGGGACCGGGAACAAAAGCATTTCCAATTTGATCAAAAGCATAGCCGGAATTTCCGGGCTGGGTAATTTTGAGAAAATACCGGAGGCAAAAGTATTCTTCAATTATCGGGGATCGAATATCGGCGATATTTTCATTATCACAGAAGTGGAATTGGCTTTACATAAAAGTTCTATCCATGTTATAAAGAAGAAAATAGATATCTGCCGCCAGCTGCGCAGTCAGCAACCTAAGGGCTTTTCAGCCGGCTGCATTTTTAAGAATCCTTCTGGCCAGAGTGCCGGCGAGCTCATTGAATTTGCCGGCTTAAAAGGTCTGTCTAGCGGCGGAGCAGTGGTTTCCCCAAAGCATGCAAATTTTATCCTTAATAAAAATGGCCAAGCCAAAGCGGCGCAAGTGTGGGAACTGATTACCAGGATCCGTAAAACAGTGCAGCAAATGAGCGGTATAACGCTAGAGCTGGAAATAAAAACCTGGGGCGATTTTAAATGCAGTCGCTAGCTGCTAGTAACTGGTCGCTAGTTTTAACAAAACGGTTGCTAGTCGCTAGTCGTTGGTTTTTAAGGTTTTTACTAGAAACCAGCGACCAGAGACCAGCGACTGCAGCAAGCGACTAGCGACTATTTTATAAGGGGATGAAAAAGGTGAAGTTAGAAACATTGAAACATAAGAACATTGGCGTGCTCATGGGTGGCACATCAAGTGAGCGGGAAATTTCTTTAAAGACCGGTCGCTCCATATATAAAGCCTTGCACCAGGAGGGCTATAAACCGCTAGCGCTGGATGTCGGCAAAAATATCGTCGCCGACTTAAAAAAACATAAGATAGCCGTGGCTTTTATTGCCCTGCACGGCCCAATGGGCGAAGATGGTGCCATCCAGGGATTATTGGAAGTAATGGGTATACCTTATACCAGCAGCGGGGTACTGGCCAGTGCTTTAGCCATGGATAAGGTAAAAGCCAAAGAAGTATTCCAAACGCATCAGATTCCCACTCCCGCCTGGCAGGTAGTGCGAAAAGGTCAAAAAGTGCGGGTCCAAAAATATCCGGTAGTAGTGAAACCTGTGCGGCAGGGGTCGGCAGTTGGAGTGACTATCGTGGAAAACCAGTCACAATTGCCCGGAGCCTTGCGTCAGAGTTTCCGCTACGAAAAAACCGCTATCATTGAACAATATATCCAGGGTAAAGAACTGACCGTGGGAGTTTTGAATGATCATCCCTTACCCGTGATCCGTATCATACCGCAAAACAAATTCTATGATTTTGAATCAAAATATGCTCCCGGCGGAAGCCGGCACCTTATTCCGGCCGGGATATCTGCGAGCTTAGAGAAAAAAGCCCGGGTTTTAGGAGTGGCAGCGCACCAGTCATTGGGTTGTCGGGGAGCGACCAGAGTCGATATGATATTGGATAATAAAAATCGTTTATTTGTGCTGGAAGTCAATACCATACCAGGCATGACCGAGACCAGTTTGCTGCCAGAGGCAGCCAAAGCCAGTGGGTACAGTTTTAATAAATTAGTATTGGCAATATTAAAAGACGCGGGATTGGGAAAATAAACCCCGCCCCTCGATTTGAGGGAGAATAAATTTGAAATATGTTACAGTAATTGAACGTAAATTGAAGGTATAAATTATTAGTATGAATAGTAGGGCTTTGCGAGGAGCGGGGTAAATGCCGGCCAGAAGAGGTAATAAAAAAGGAAAGTGGAACACCCGTATAAAAAAACGCCGCAAGCAGGCTTTATACTTTCGTGACCAGGTCCGCAAGGGCGCTTTAGGTGTGGGGAGCCTGGTGTTATTGCTGGTCTTGGGTTGGTTTGGTTATCAAAAGTTAATGGTGAAGCTGACCAATAGCCCGCGTTGCGCGCTGACCGGGATAGAAATAAGAAATTTAAAGTATTTAAGCCAGCATGAAATCCTGCGCTTGGCTAATATACCCAACGGCGTAAATATATTTTCATTATCGGTCCAGGATATCGAGGCCAGCATCGAAACCAATCTTTTAGTCAAGAAAGCTCAGGTTGAACGGAAATGGCCCAGTAAATTAGTGATCTCAGTGCAGGAGCGCAAACCAATTGCCAAGATTAATGATAAGGGGCAGGAATATCTGCTTGACGGCGAAGAGCAGCTGATTAAAAATCCGTTAAAAACCCCGATCTCTTTACCGCTCTTGTCCGGCTTGTCCCTGCAGGATAACCGCTTGCCGACGGTAGTAAATTTTTTACTTTCATTGCAAAAACAAGGCGAGGCTATTTTCCCGCAAATCGCCAGTTTTACCATGGACGCGGCTAAAGGCTTGATCGTACAATTGAGCAATGGGCTCACTGTGTACTGGGGAGAGCTTGATACCAGTCAGATAGCGGAAAACATTAGCCGCTGGCAACAAGTGCAGGACGACCTGAACAATAAAGGAATTTCGCTTCAATATATTGACTTGCGTTTCAAAAATGTGGTAGTAAAACCAATATAGAACACAGATTACACAGATTAAAAAAGAGATTACACCGATTCGAACATATCGTAGGAGGAAAAATTGGGTAAGAATAATTTCGTAGTAGGTTTAGATGTAGGCACGAGTAAGGTTTCCGCTTGCATCGGGCAGCTTAACGATAATAACCAGATCCAAATCATTGGTATCGGCCAAGCCGCCAGCGAAGGGGTCAAGCAGGGCATGATCACTGACCTGGAAAGGGCGACCAAGGCGGTCAGTAAAGCGATCGAGGAAGCGGAAAAGATTTCCGGCTTGGATATCAATGAGGTTTCCCTGGGTGTCGGAGGAAGCCACATCAGAAGCCAGCATAGCCGCGGGGTGATCGCTATATCGCGTAGTGACAAGGAAATTACGCCCAAAGATGTGGAAAGGGTCATTGACCAGGCTAGGGCTATCCCGGTGCCTTTAGAACAGGAAGTAATCGACGTTCTGCCACAGCGGTATATTATTGATGATCAAGATGGCATTGTCGATCCAATAGGAATGTCCGGTATCAGGTTGGAAACTGAGGTATTGATCATCTCCGGCGGTGTAGCGGCGATTAAGAATATGGTTAAGGTTGTCAACAAGGCTGGTTTAAGGATAAAGGACCTGGTAGTGGGCAGCCTGGCGGCAAGTTCAAGTGTGCTCCTAAAAGACGAAAAGGAGCTAGGTGTGGCGCTGGTAGATATCGGCGGTGGTAAAGCCGATATTGCCATATTTATAGAAGGGAATATCCGCTATCTGGGAAGCTTGCCTGTAGGCGGTGAACTTATATCCAAAGATATAGCTTTTGGTCTTCGTACGTCATTTAAAGAAGCTGAAGAGATCAAGAAGGAATTTGGCTGGGCAAAAAGAGACTTGATCACTAATGGCGGTGAAATAGCGGTGACTGGAATTGGCCGGAGAGAAGCCCGTAAAGTTCCGGTGGAAGCATTAGTAGAGATCATTGAGCCGCGGACTGAAGAGATCCTGAGTATTATCAACAGGGAAATACAAAAGAGTAATTTGGCGGAACTTATTCCGAGTGGTTTGGTCATTACCGGCGGGGCTTCCCAGTTGCGGGGTCTGGAACAATGCGCGGAGCAGATTTTTGGCATGCCTACCAGGATAGGAACGCCGCAGGAAATGCTTGGCCTGGCGCAGCAATCACAAAATCCGGGATTAGCCTTGAGCGTGGGACTGGTACAGCTTTCGCTGCAGGAAGAAATGGAAACCGGGCATTTCCATAAAAAAGGGAAAACCAAGCTGTTCGAGCCTATTGAACGCTGGAAACGGTGGCTGGAAGATATATTTTAATAGCCGAATAAATACCGAATGAAATGCTCGGATAGCTCGAATAAATACATAATCAATAGAATTATATTCGCGTAATTTGCTGTCATTCGTGTAATTTGCAGAAGAGAGGTATTTTAAGTGGCATCATTGAAATTTCGGGAGACATTTGTTCAATCCGCTAATATTAAGGTCATCGGGGTAGGCGGCGGTGGCGGGAATGCCATCAATAGAATGGTGATGGCTAACATCAAAGGAGTCGATTTTATAGCTGCCAATACTGATGCGCAGGCCTTGAAATATTCACTAGCGCCGCAACGTCTGCAATTGGGCGAAAAAGTAACCAGGGGACTGGGCGTAGGCGGTGATCCGAGTATCGGCAAAAAAGCAGCCGAGGAATCTAAATCCCTGATCAGGGAAACATTACGCGGAGCTGATATGGTATTTGTTACCGCCGGGTTTGGCGGTGGCACAGGTACGGGTGGAGCACCGGTAGTGGCAGAGATAGCTAAGAGCCTGGGCGCACTGACTGTCGGGGTGGTTACTAAGCCGTTTATGTTTGAGGGTAAAGTAAGGGCTAAGCAGGCCGAAGAAGGAATGAATGAACTCAGAAGTAAAGTGGATACCTTGCTGGTGATACCAAACCAGAAATTATTTTCAGTCATTGATAAAAATACATCTTTACTGGACACTTTCAAGAAAGTTGACGAGGTATTACAGCGCGCTGTGCAGAGTATCAGCGATATTATTACGCAGCATGGCGTAGTCAATGTCGATTTTGCGGATGTCCGCACGATCATGCAGAGTGCCGGGAACGCCTTAATGGGAGCAGGTATGGCCAACGGGCAGAACCGGGCCCGCATTGCTGCGGAAAAAGCGGTTACTTCTCCGCTGCTGGAAGATGTCAGTATTAATGGCGCCAATAAGGTATTGGTTAATATCACCGGTGGCTTAAACCTGACTATGTATGAAACTGAGCAGATCATGACGGTGATGCATAATTATATTTCCTCTGATGCGAATGTAATTTTCGGCGCGGTATTTGACGAAAAGTTACAGGAAGAGCTAAAGGTAACGGTCATCGCTACTGGATTCTCTCCGCATAAAGAACCATCGCGCCACCAATATTCTCAAGGATACAACCATGAAAGACAGCGTCCGCTGCCACTGTCGACGGAAGAAGATGACGATGCTTCAGTGCCGGATCCCCGTGATAAAGGATATAGTAAGAATGATATCAATGTGCCGGCTTTTATCCGTAAACAAAAGGGCCTAAGGGAGGAATCTGAAAGTGAAGCTTGAAAATCTTGATGATTTGCTGAGACATATGGTAGAGAGGAAAGCTAGTGACCTGCATTTGCGGGTAGGGTTGAATCCTATTTTGCGGATCAATGATGAATTGGTACATACTGAATTCGACCCCATGACCAGGGAGGATATTGAAAGGTTGTCCCTGGGAATCATGAACGATGAGCAAAAACAAGCGTTCAAGCATGACCATGAGCTGGATATGGCCTATAGTGTCAGCGGTTTGGCCAGATTCAGGTTGAATGTGTTCTGTCAGCGCGGCACCGTCAGTATGGCGCTCCGGCTGGTACCGATCCAAATCCTGGGATTCGATGAATTGCATCTGCCCCCGATCATCGCTACCCTGGCGGAAAAACCGAGAGGTTTGGTGCTGGTTACCGGTACTACCGGCAGCGGTAAATCCACTACTCTGGCCGCTATGGTGGATCATATCAATACCACCAGGAAATCGCATATTATTACGATCGAAGACCCGATAGAATTTTTGCATAAAGACAAACTAAGCATTCTTAGCCAGCGGGAGGTGGGGTTGGATACCCGCAACTTCGTTACTGCCCTGCGTCATGTGATGAGGCAGGATCCAAATGTTGTACTGATCGGTGAAATGCGTGATTTAGAAACTATGGCCTCGGCTCTTACTGCCGCCCAACTGGGACATCTGGTAATGAGTACCTTGCATACCATAGATGCCGTGCAGACCATATCCCGTATCATCGACTTATTCCCGCCTTATCAGCAGACCCAGGTTCGTCTGCAAATGGCTAATACCCTGCAGGGAGTCATTTCCCAGCGGCTATTACCCAGGATCGACCGGCCTGGGCTAGTGCCGGCAGTAGAAATTTTGATCGCTACTCCCTATGTCCGGAAATTAATCGAAGAAAATAACATCGGCGATTTGCGTAAAGCCATTCAAGAAGGCGGATATTACGGAATGCAATCATTTAACCAAGCTCTGGTAGGCCTGTATAAAGGCGGCAAAGTATCCCTGGAAGAAGCATTGGCAAGTGCCTCTAATCCGGAAGAATTGATGTTGAATATCAGGGGTATTTATTCCGGCAGTGATATGAGCTTGGGCAAAGATAAATGAAGCCAGGTCCATTAGTTCTGCCCCGGCTATCCAAAAACAAAAATATCCTCCAGGGAACTACCACGGTTTCCCTGGGGGATTTTAATTATTTTCATGGCCCGGATCGAAGGCCGGTGCGTCAAAATATAAAAAACCTCAAAAATTACCTGCAGCAAGCGACTACTCCGTTGATATTGGTGCAGCAGGTTCACGGCAAAAAGATATCCCTAGTGACTAAAAAACCGCGGCGGGGAATATCTTATTTCCCAAATTCAGATGCGCTCATTACTTCTCAGCCTGGTGTGCTTCTGGGCATACTGACCGCAGACTGCCTGCCGGTCTTTATATTTGATCCACGGAAGAAAGCCATTGGAATGGTCCATGCCGGGTGGCGGGGTATTGCCCAAGGGATAGTCCCGGCAACCATAGCTAAAATGAAACGATCATATCATTCCCAGCCAGCCGAACTGATCGTCGGTATCGGCCCGCATATTTCGCGGCGGAATTATGAAGTGGATGCCGATACTGCCGAAAAATTGGGCTTGCCGGCCAAAGGCAAAACCCGGGTCAGCCTGGCCGGCTTAGTAAAGGAGCAATTAAAGCAGATTGGCGTACCAGGCCGCTCGATAACCGCAACCGCAATATGTACATACACTTCTAAGCAATGTTTTTCCTATCGGAGGCAAGGCCGGCAAACCGGCCGCATGCTATCTTTTCTATTGCTAAAATAGCCATTTTTTGATATAATCTAAAGTTATTGTGAGTAACATTAAAGAGAACCTTAAGTATATACATGAAGTAATAACACAACGGGCCGCTGCTGCCAGGCGGGATCCTGCAGGGATTACCCTGGTGGCGGTCACCAAAACAGTGTCCCCGGAGCTGATCAATGAAGCTTTGGCGGCCGGAGTGACTGATATCGGCGAGAACAGGGTGCAGGAAGCCGTCAAAAAAGGCCCTGCTCTTAATCGTAATATTCATTGGCATCTCATCGGTCATTTGCAGACTAATAAAGTAAAACCAGCTATAAAGTTATTTGAGTTAATACACTCAGTTGATTCATTAAAATTGCTTGAGGCCATAGACGAAGAGGCTGGGAAAGCCGGTAAAATCCAGAACATCCTGATAGAGGTTAATATATCCGGCGAGGATACTAAATACGGCTGTCAGCCGGACCAAGTGCTGGAGTTAA
Source organism: uncultured Clostridia bacterium (assembly GCA_964517965.1). GTDB lineage: Bacteria > CAYTYR01 > UBA6262 > UBA6262 > UBA6262 > UBA6262. Next base: position 4,384 of record CAZFDO010000006.1, on the reverse strand, counting down.
TAAAAATAGCCAGCGTTAAACAAAATGTGCAGGTTTCCGGTTTGATGACCATAGCGCCGTTCACGGCAGATAGGGACCAGATCCGCGGCGTGTTCAGAGGCTTAAGAGAGCTAAAGGAGAAAGTAGTTGCTGCCCAGCTGCCCCAGGTGGAAATGAAACATCTTTCCATGGGCATGTCCAATGATTTTGAGATAGCGATTGAAGAAGGAGCGACTATCCTCCGTATCGGGACAGCGATCTTCGGGAAAAGATAAAAAAAGGTTGGCAGTCCGCTCCGATGAAACATCGGAGCTCGCAGATGGCGGATGGCAGTTAAGAGATAATAACAATTTTTAATCTGTGTAATCTCACTAAAAAATCTGTGTAATCAATTCAAGGAGTGAAT
>CAZFDO010000006.1:0-3989 GCA_964517965.1 uncultured Clostridia bacterium | reverse complement strand
AATAGGGATAATCGGCTGCGGTAATATGGGTAGTACTATTACCTCAAGCCTGATCAAGAATAAATTATTCCAAAAACAGGATGTTTTTATCTGCGACAAAGATAAGAAAAAGATCAGCCAGCTGAAGAAGGAACTCAAAGTAAAAAGTATTTGTCCTTCGAGTGAGTTGGTCAAAGAAGCTGATATCATTATCCTGGCTGTAAAGCCGAAGGATTTTGATGGGATTCTGCACAAAATAGCCAAGGCAGTGGGAACAAAAAAACTGGTAATTTCTGTAGCGGCCGGGATTTCTACCGGTCACATTGAATATTTTATAGGTCACGCTCCGGTAGTCCGGGTTATGCCTAATCTGGCAGTGGTAGTAGAAACCGGAATGTCTGCCCTATGTAAAGGAAAGTTTGCTAAAAAACAACATCTTTCCTTGACGGAAAAAATATTCCGCAGTATCGGCAAAACAGTAGTGGTTCCGGAACCTTTAATGAATGCCGTCACGGCGGTTTCCGGCAGCGGTCCGGCATATATTTTTGAAGTGATGGAAGATATGATCAAAGCAGCCATGAAAGCGGGTTTATCCAAAGATGTCAGTGAAGAGTTGGTCAAACAAACCGTGTTTGGCTCTGCTAAAATGGTCATGGCTGGCAAAGATGCCCCGTCTGTATTAAGAGACCGGGTGACTTCTCCGGGTGGAACTACCGAAGCCGCACTGAAGCACCTGAAAAAGCATCATTTTGCCGCAGTGCTCATTGAAGCTATCCAGAAAGCAAAAAGAAGGGCTAAGGAATTAGGCCGATAGAATGAATAAATTTACCAGGATACTAATCTTTTCAACCTGCCTCTTTTTTCTCCTGACCGCAAAGAAAAGCTGGTCAGCAGAACCGGAAGATGATTGGCAAAACAATACCCAGCCTCTGTATACTGCCAGAGCCCTGGCTTTGCATTCTGGATTAATGAATGGTTATACTAAGTATCGGATCAATTTAAACGGTGGAGCCAGTGAGCTGGAGTTCCCCTTGGAGGCGCCGGTTTGGGGCGTGAAAGGCATCTTAGGATATAAAAACTCAGCCAGTGACCTTAATGAAACAGCCAGGCTGACCTTTACTTATCTCACCAATACCAGCCAGGACGCCGGGAAAATGAAAGACTCGGATTGGATTGATGATGATATTGGGATGATGTATTATATATACGATATTGACATTTCCCAGAACCATGATGGAGTGGATATATATTCTGAATCTGACTCTGAATTTAAAGCAGAGATCCTGGCTTTTGATTATACTTATAATCTATACCCGAACCAATTGATCAGTCTGGGCCCATTGGCCGGATATCAGCTGCTAAAATACAAATATCGGGTCTCGAATACGGTTCAAGTCGGTAACGGCCCTTACAGTTCTGTGGCCGGGGCTTCGGTCAATAGTAAAACATTAGATTATTATGTGAGATATGAGATCATCTACCTGGGAGTTGGCTTGTTCAGCGGAGATACAAAAAATTTAGCATTCAATGCCGGGTTTGGTTATTCTCCCTGGGCCAAAGCCAAGGATCGGGATGATCATATCGTGAGAAAAAAACTGAATATAGGTGAAGCCAGTGGTTTTGCTTATATATTCAAAGGTGACGCGGAATGGCGTTTTGATGCTCGGTGGGCTCTGCAAATCGCCGGGCAGTACCAAAAAATTGTTACCGATGGTACCCAGCATCAGACCTTTTATGATGATCCAGCCCTGGCAGATGTTGTCTATGATTTGGACGATAGAATTAGCACCCAGAGTTATTTTATAACCGCCGGCCTGGTATATTATTTTTAAGACATCCTGAAAAGGATGTCTTGATTACACTGATTTAAGAAGAAGATTATCCCCCCTAGTTTTGCTACCCACCCTTGATTTCTGACGAAATCAAAACAGGGGGGCAGGCGCATAACTGGCAGGGGGGACAGGCACAGATTAAAAATGCGGAGAGAATATTAGTGCGCATACAAACATTGTATTACTGCAATCACACATTATATGTACTTGACCAGCTAAAATTGCCTCACCAAAAAAAATATATAACTTGCCACAAGTGGCAGCAGGTGGCTCAGGTAATCAAGAAGATGAACATTAGGGGTGCTCCGGCTATAGGGGTGGCAGCTGCTTTTGGGATGGCCTTAGGCGCCTGGAGACAAAATACCAGGGATAAACAGCGCTTTCTGTCCCAGATAGATAAAGCGGCAAAAGGATTAAATGCTACCAGGCCGACAGCAGTCAATATATCCTGGGCGGTCAGGCAGATGCTGGATTACCTGGAAAAGATAAAAGCGCAGGATATAAAAAAGATTAAAGCATTGCTGGAGAAAAAGGCCCAGCAGATATTGCGTGAAGATGTGCTCATTAATAAAAAAATGGCAGTTCATGGAGAGAAACTGATTCCCAGAAAGGCTCGCATACTGACTCATTGTAACGCCGGAGCCTTGGCTACGGCTGGATATGGTACCGCACTGGGAGTGATTCGCGAAGCCCATAAATGCGGCAAGAAGATCAGTGTACTGGTAGATGAAACCCGTCCATATTTACAGGGAGCGCGTCTCACGGCTTGGGAATTGAAGGAAGAAAAAATACCGTTCCACCTGATCAGCGACAACATGGCCGGTCATTTTATCTCCCGGGGGGAAGTGGACTGCATCATTACCGGGGCTGACCGGGTGGCGGCCAATGGCGATACTGCCAACAAGATCGGTACATATACCTTGGCGGTATTAGCCAAAGAAAATGATATTCCTTTTTATATTGCCGCGCCGTGTTCAACTATCGATTTGAATATTAAAAGCGGAACAGAAATTCCGATCGAAGAACGCTCAGCTGAAGAAGTTACCTGTATTGCTGGTAAACGGATAGCGCCTCTGGGTATTAAGGTGAAAAATCCAGCTTTTGATGTAACCCCACATAGACTTATCACGGCAATTATCACTGAGCAAGGGGTTATCAGAAAGCCCTATTTAAAGAACCTGAAAAAAATTGCTTATGGTAAATAGCATAAAGCTTATGGCAAAGACAATACTAAAAGTGCAGATAGTATATAGCTAAAGCAAAAATACTATGTAATATGAGTGAGGTATAATATGATATCGGGAACAATGCGCAGAAATATTAAGAACTCGTTGATGCAGGTGAGTTATGCAAAAGTTATTCTTTTTGGTTCGCGCGTTCGAGGTAATTATACAAAACACAGCGATTTTGATATTCTTGTAGTTCTTAAGAGGAGAAGATCCATATCCGAAAAAGTTCGTATATCAACGTTGTTGCGAAAGCGCTTTGCTGCACATCTTATTGATGTTGACGTTTTGGTCAAAGATAAGAATGATATTGCTTATTTAGAAGATAAGCCTGGTAGTGTGGTGAGAAATGCTTTGCGCGAAGGAATGGTTCTATGAAGAATAAATATTTAAGGAATTGGATTGCCAAAGCTGACAATGATCTAAAGGTAGCTGAGCATGAAATGAAGCTGAAAGAAAAAGAACGGGTTTATGAGGCAATATGTTTCCATTGTCAGCAAGCCTCAGAAAAATACCTTAAAGCGTATCTTGTTTCTCGAAACATTGATTTTGGTAAGACTCACAATCTGGAATATTTGCTTGAACTTTGCTCTAAACAAGATAGAGATTTTAGAACTGTAAATGTAGGAGATTTATCTTCCTATGCGGTAGAAATACGCTACCCAGACAATTTCTATACTCCAAATCTCCAAGAGACGAAAAATAGTGTTGCCATAGCCAAACAAGTCAGGAAATTTGTTCTCCAGAAAATTGAAGAATGAGATTCCTATCCGAAATCTCTGAAAGAATTTTAAAGGCTTTATAACCATATGAAGAAGTTAATTTTCCCCATACTCAAAAACCTTCCTTTTGAAGCTAAATGCTTATCAATGGATGAGTATCTTAAGTTCGTAGAATTTAATCTTAAATATACAGCTAATAATCGCAAAACTCGTAATCATTGGCGACGAAT
>CAZFDO010000005.1:0-24087 GCA_964517965.1 uncultured Clostridia bacterium | reverse complement strand
ACAACTGTGCACTTTTAATCTTTAAACTGTGCACTTTTAAATTTTAGCTAACAGTCAAGTGTTTTACCCGTATATCTCTTTAAGCTGTTGAATTTTAGGTGCCAGTTGGAAATTGTTCCGGACCTGGATTTTGGCTTTGTCCCCCATCGCCTGGGCTTCCGGCGCATGGTTCAGGAGCCAGATAATGGTCTCCGCCATTAATTGCGGATCTTGGGGTTTTACCAGTAAACCGGTTTCCCTGGGGGTGATCAATTCTTTTACGCCGCCAACATCAGTCCCAACGGCAGGCACACCGCTAGCCAAAGCCTCCAGCAGAGCCTGCGGGAAACTCTCTTCCTGCGAAGCGAGGAAAAAGACATCACATAAGGAAGTGATTTTCGCTGCGTCCGGGTAAAAACCCGTAAAACGGACCTGCTTTGATAAAGCCATCTCGTTGATCTTTGCTTCTATCTTCTTCTTTTCCGGCCCGTCACCGACCAAAATAAATTTGACGTTAGGTTTTTGCCTGGCTACGGCCTGTACTATGGATGGAATATAGCGAACTCCTTTTTCCTGATGGAACCTGGTGACGCTCCCGATCAGGATATCTTTGTCCTGTAAATCATATTTTTTCCTGAATTCAGATAGTTCTCGATCGTTGAATTCCTGGAGCGCTTCTATGCCATTATATATTACGGTTATTTTTTTGGCCGGTATCTTTTCCCGCATAGTCAGCAAATCGCGGGCGTATTGGGAATTAGCAATGATGGTTCTGGCATAGTGAGCGGTCCAGCGGTCCAGCCATACATGCCAGGGGTTTTTCCAGTCATCGATGGAACGCTGGCTGGAAATGATCTGGGCCACACCCGCGGCATGAGCCGCTATCCGGCCGATAATATTGGCCCGGTATAAATGCGTATGCACGATATCGATCGAGTGCTGCCTGATGAATCCAGTCAGGTCCCGCAATCCTTGGACGTGAAAAACCGGAATAGCGAGTTTTTCGATCTCGTCAGCTACCGGCCCGCGTTCCTTAAGATAGCAAACAATGAAATTATAGTCTGGCTTAAGATAACGCAGGATATTGAGCAGGAACTTTTCTGTCCCGCCGATATTAAGGCTAGTAATTACCTGTAGCACATTTTTATGAGTCATGAATATTACCTGCTGATTCTGTATTTTAAGAGTACCCAAATCGCCATCAAACCGTCTTTCACACGGATTTTCTTCCCTTCCGCGAAATTTCGCGGATGATAACTAATCGGAACTTCTATAATCTTTTCATGCGCCTTTGCTACTAATGCAGTCACTTCAGGGCAAAACTCAAATTGCGTGCAAGTTAAAGGAAGTCCTTTCAAAAAGTCGGCAGCAAAAACCTTATACCCGGTAGATTCATCAGTAATGTGTATACCGTAAAGTAAATTCGCCAGCAAGCTTAGGAATTTGCCTCCCAGGTAATATCGCAAATATGAATATCGGTCAGTCCTATGCAATAAACGAGACCCGTAAACAACCTTGCTTTGGCCAATTACAATTGGATTAATAAGTGCGCTATAATCTTGTGGATCGTATTCAAGATCGGCATCCTGAATAATCACTATATCCCCGGTTACCTGCTGCAAACCGGTGCGTATTGCTGCGCCTTTGCCTTGATTCTTTTGATGACGAACTATCTTTACCTGGGGCAGATTCAGTTCCTCTATAATTTGTAAACTACTATCCGTAGATCCATCATCAACCAAAATTATTTCATACGCATACTCAATTTTATTAGCGTTAATATTTTCAAGAATGGCTTGTATAGTTTTTTCTTCGTTAAAAAAGGGCACAATAATAGAAATTTTCAAGATTGGACATCCCTTCTACCATACAATAATTTATAAAGAGCAGAGCTTCCCAAAAAAGCCAAAACAGGATTCAAAGGAACACGATATCTGATCTGGGTCCAGAATAAAATAGCCACCAAAGAAAAATAAAATAACAAGACAAACAATGGGAGGAAGTTCTGAAATTGTCTTATGTTTATCCATACACCCCCTACGGCAAGCACTAATAAAGGAGCAAAATAAATAAAACTGATCAGCTGTACTTTCAGACTAAATGGAGGGTTATAAGGATATAGCCGCCAGAATTTAACCAATTTCCTCATTCCCAATTTGAATGTGTACCCAGGGTTTTGTTTAATAATATTTAACGCTTTTTTAGAAAAATACACATCCTGTTCAAATATATCCATCTCGCGCGTTTCATTGATCATCTGTTTTTGCCATTGTTCAATTGCAGGCATATTCTCAAATTCTGGATTTAAACCCTCATACATACTCCTCCCCATTTGGACTGAAACCGGTATGATTCGTTTCGTAAGCATATAATTCCTTATCATCCATGGAGATATACCGATCATGAAAGCTACAAAACAACAAAAAGCAAGCATTCGCATATCCAGATCAATCTTTTTTATAACCATCAATATTGATAACAATAGGAATATATATCCGAATAACATAGACCTAGTCAAAACAGTTAAGGATAAGATTCCTCCAGCAATGATAGCCAGAGATACTTTATGATTTCGCATGGATTTCATTAATAAATAAATAAAGGACATAAAAAATAATATAAAAAGGGTCTCAGTTAGTATTTGTCCCGTATAATATATCTGAAACGGGTCTAAAGCGCATAATAGTCCAGCATACAAACCTGTTTTTTCATTAAAATAAAGCCGAGCCATCTTATAGGTAAGGACAACAACCAATACACTAATAACCGCCTGAAATACTTTAACTATGAAATATGATTTACCGAAAAATAGAAAAATGCACGCTAAAAATAAGGGATAAGCAGGAGGAGTAGAAAGTGTATTTTCAAAGCCTTGTCCAATAATAATTGATTGCGCAATACTTTCATATTTATAAGAATCCGGCTGTAAAGGCATGTTAACAGTAGTCACAAATAATATTCTTAAAGCAGCGGCTAACAATATCAAGATAAATAATTTATTCATCTTTCATTGGCCTCGTTAATTGTTAATTTTTTTGCTATTAATAATATATTTTTTCCCAAAGGGGGTGGAATTATCCCTTCTATGTTTTTCATTAAAGGGACAACTACTTTATCATAGAGAGTTACCTTCGCCCCGGTGATAGTTTTATTTAGCAAGACAAAAGCAATAAACCAAGGCACAATACCGGCCATATCGAAATATTTCACTTTAATTATTTCAAATCCTGACTTTTCAATAAGTTGCACCAACTCTTGCTTTTTATAGCGGCGGATATGACCTAATTTTTTATCGAGATCACTATATAACCAAGATAGCGCTGGAACAAAACCTAAAAAATAGCCTCCTTCTTTTAAAGAACTTCGCACATAGGAAAGTTCTTGTTCATCTTCTTTTATGTGCTCCAATACATTCACGTATATAATTGAGTCAAAATGACTCTCATGTTTTTTATATACCTCACTAAAATAATGGCTACTAATTTCTATTTTATTATTCCCCTTAAAACGATTTTCTAGTATGGCGTACATATTGGAAGAGGGTTCAAAGGCACATAAATGCTTTATATTCTCATTAAGAAGCATACTGGTAAAATTCCCAGTTCCTGCCCCTACTTCAGCTAATTTAGCTCCTAAAAAAGGCCTAAATTCCTCTACTATCCAACTATGATAATTTACAGCAAATGACATAGCTTCTAAATCTCTTCCAAAATATTTATTTTCTATCGCCTTTTTCATAATATTACCTGTTCTGACAAAATGATTTAGTTGAAGCCATGACTAGATTTAGGGGCAGATTAGTTTTCTTCATTTATATTCTTTCATTGCAAAAATAAAAACCTCTACCAAGCATAATCTATTGAGCACCGGTATTTTAGGTATTATTTTATTGATCCAGTTTGAACAGAAAGGTATATATACCGGCAAAGGCAGTAGATATTCATGCTTTTCCAGCTCGAAATCATGTGTGCTGAATATGCTGACCAGACTGGCAGCTGAAATCCGGTGATGCTTTCCCTCCGGCATCTTTAAGCCAAGTTTCTCCAGGGCCAGCAGTATCGGTTCCCATAAAGGGTTGGCCATAGAGATCAATACCTTTGTTTGCGGATCAGCTTTAATCCTAATCTCTGATACCATGGAGGTTACATCTTCCAAATGCTCAATAACATCAATCATGATTATAAAATCATAGGCACTATCTTTAGGCAAATCCGAGATTAAGACACAATGGAAATGCAAATTAGGATTTTGACCGTATTTCTTACTGGCCTGATCAATCATAGCCTGGCTGATATCCACCCCTATTCCAAGCCGCGGATCCAGAGAAGCCAGTATATCCCCAGTAGCTGTACCTATCTCTAGCACAGCACTTCCTCTAGGAATATATTTGCGCACCAGCTGTTTTAAGCTTTGATAATAATACCAGTTCTTTTTCTTCCAGGTATCATAATCAGGCGCGATTTCATTAAAATGTTTTTTTATCTCATTCATATATTCACGTTAATTTAAATTTTCTAAAGGCGATGGCCGACATCTTGAACAACAGCAAACCATGCTTGAACCTGCTGATCTTGGTGGTACCGTACGTTCTTTCTTTGTACCGGATCGGCAATTCGACAATTTTCAGGGATAGTTTAGCCGCTCCAAAAAGCAGGTCAAAATCACCGAAAGGATCAAAGTCGCCAAAATATTCCCGCCCGGCTTTGATCTTGAGATAATCTCTCCTAAAAAGAACTTTGGTGCCGCACAGGGTGTCTTTGATCCGCTGTTCCAGGATCCAGGTAAAGATCATAGAAAATACTTTATTCCCAAGTATATTTAAAGTCCGCATGGCCCTTTTTTCCATGGGATAAACCAACCTGGTACCATTGATAAACTCACCTTTATTCTCTGCTATGGCACAATAAAATTTAGGCAAATCCTCTGCCGGGACAGTTAAATCCGCATCTAATATTATCAGGATATCCCCTTGGGCAGCGTCGAATCCTTTTCTTACCGCATCAGCCTTGCCACGAGCCTCGCCCTGATGAATAAGTAAAATCTTTTTATCCTGATGCCGCTGTATTACTTCCTGTATTTTTTCTACTGTGCCATCACTGGATTTACCGTCTACAAATATTATTTCCATAGCCTTGCCAAGCGCGGGAATAGTCGCGATCGCCTTCTCGATATTACCCACTTCATTGCGGCAGGGGATAATGACTGAACAAGAATAATCTTGCGCTTTTACTGCCCCTTCCATTTCCTTGGCTATAACGAAGGTGACCAGGCATAATTTCCTGAACCACGGCAATTTTGCTATGTACTTATTGATCAAATTGGAGATAAAAGGCACATAAACCGGAATCAGGAAAAAATAGCCTTTTTTTACGACCTCATAATTATTCAAATATAAAATATTTTCGATATCCTCAAGAGACATCCAATTCTGCGGCGGCTGTTTCATTTTTAAGCCACACTTTTCCGCCAGGACAATGGCCGGTTCCCAGAGATGGTTATAATTAGTGATGACTAGCCGCGTCTCCGGCTTGGTTACTTTTCTTAAATTACGAAACGCCTGCCAAACATCTCCAAAGTGACTAATAAGATCCTGCATGATGACATAATCAAATTTATCTTCCAACTGTAATTCTTCTATATCGTCAACCACATAGGTGTATTGCGGATATTTTTTACCAGCTATTTTTAGCATTTCCGGGCTGAAATCCAGGCCTACACCTTTATGGGGTCTTAGCTGATGCAATAAATCGCCTGTCCCGCACCCTATCTCCAGGACCGAGCTACCGGCAGGCACGCTAAAGGAAAAGAAATTGGCCAATGCCTTATGGTAATACCAGCTTCTTTTTTTCCAGATATCCCTTTTTGCCGCTACCAGATTAAAATAATCGATTAATTCTGTTTTTTTCATTTTATCTCACCAGTTTGATTTTCTTTATTTTTAATTCCATCCTGCTCCTCCACTATACTACAGTCTCTGCCTTTGCCGCCTATCGTCAGCTGCCTTGCCACGATTTAATAAAAACCCGAATAGTTTCAGAATAGGAATTAATAGCGATATTCAATAATAGCCAGAAAGTCATTAGGCCAGCTAGCCACTTATGGCGGCGGGCTTTTTCCCAAGCTGGGACTATAGCGATACTAGCCAAAATAATGATAAAAGGCGCAGCTGTATCACGAACCCGCGGCGAACCGAAAAAGATCACTGTAACCAGTAAATAATTAAGCACCACTACTAACAACAAATACTGTCGTTGGTGGCAGGCTAAATACATACCAGCCAGCCAAAACGGCAGGAGCAACCCAAATAGAATATCATATTGAGGCAAGAAAGGATAAAGAAAATATAATATTTTCAAGGTGGTCAATTTAATCAGCCTGACGGGGCCAGCCCGGGCAAGGTAATCCAAGGCCAATTTGATATAAGCCTTGTTAGCAGACACCTCATCCAGTCGCGCTATCTCCGGATGCTGTTCTTGGATCCATTCTGGCGTCCATTGACCTTGCGCCAGCGGATTATTAGAATCCACTAAAACTTTCCCGCCATGGGAGTCCACTAAAACCAGGTGTTGATAACGCAGATAATTCCGGATAGTCCAGGGAGCCAGGGTAACAACGAAAACCAGGGCTATCAGCGCCGCAGAACGCAGGCTTTTCTTAAGATCCCGATCCTCAATTAGCCACCAAGCAAAAACCAAAGGTAAGAATACCAGGCTAACGCCCCTGGTCAGGGTAGCTAATCCCAGGAACAAACCCGCCCACAACTGGTCACTCTGCCGACTGGATTGCCGGCTGGCATGTACAAATATAATTGCCAATAAAAACAAAAAGACAAAAAGCGTTTCGCTTAATAACGCCCCGCTGTAAGTGAACAAACCAGGATACAAACAGGCCAATCCTCCGGCCCAAGTTGCGGCTTTAAGGCCAGCTAAGCGGTAAGCCAGTATAAAAATTAATAAACAACTAAAGCTGGACAACAAGGCCTGTAGGATCCGGACATGGTCAGGTGATTCACCAAACAGGGCATAGCTGCCGGCGATGAATAAGGAATTAAGCGGCGGCTGAAAAGACCAGATATTATTGGCTTGTAAACCCTGGCCCTGCAGGAAGTTTACTGCTGCAAGATTATACTCAACGGCATCACCGGTCAGCGGTTGGTTGAGGCAACCGAACAGCACATAAGACAACCTGATCAGCAAAGCAAAAACAAATATCAACCCCATTATTTTATTTTTTGTTTTTTGGGACGGTTTCATATTTTTTCCCCGTCAATGAACAATCTGAACCATAGTTCCAGGTTCAACAGCGCCCATAGCCGCTCACCATGCTCGGCTTTAGACTCCAGGTGTTCGTTGACTAAATTATTGATGCTCTCCTTAGAAAAAATACCGCGCTTATAAAATTTCTCCGAGAGCAGTATTTCTTTTAGGTAATTCTTCAGCTCGCCCCTAAACCAGCGGCCGATCGGCACTCCGAAACCCATTTTGCCACGGTTCAGTATCTCCGGCGGTAGCATATCGCGGAAAGTCTCTTTAAGTATATATTTAGTGACCAGGCGGCGGTTCAGCTTAAGTTGCGCCGGGATCTTGGCTGCGTATTCCACTACCAGATGGTCCAGGAAAGGCGACCGGGTCTCCAGGGAATTAGCCATAGTAGCAACATCCATCTTAACCATCAGGTCCTCGGGCAGATACGTCATAAAATCAGTGTACTGGATCTGGTCCAGGATATGACTGGAGCCGCTCTCCGCGTAACGCGAGCCTTGGTACTGGTATAAGTCTATATCTTTCACTCCGGCGGCAAATCCCGGCGTATACATGGACAGCAGCTGGGAAGGTTCATAATAAGCCAGCAGGATAAAATTCCTTTCCTGGGGTGAAAGAGCGCAGGAATGGACGAACCGTTTCAGTTTCTTAAAAAAACTACGGCGATCAAATGATTCTGGCAGGAAACTGACCATTCCGGGGATGAGCTTCTTGCGTATTAAGTCAGGTAATTTCTGGTAATAATAATAATGGACGAACATATGCGCCATATAGCGGCCATAGCCGGCGAAATTCTCATCACCGCCATCGCCGTTAAGCGCCACGGTCACAAACTTCCGGGTTTCCCTGGCGACATAATAGGATGGCAAAGCGCTGACATCGGCAAACGGCTGGTCATAGTGCCAGACCAATTCCGGCAGTACTTCAATAGCTTTCGGTTGCACATACATCTCATGATGGTCCGTATGAAAACGATCGGCGATAATCTTGGCGAAGTGAGCCTCGTTATAATCCTTTTCTTCAAAGCCGATGGTAAAAGTTTTTACCGGCTGGCTGGAGAGCTGGCTCATGATGCCTACCACGATCGAGGAATCAATACCACCGCTCAGAAAAGCGCCCAGGGGTACATCGCTGATCATCCTTAGTTTGGTGGCTTCGAACAGCAATCTACGGATCTCCTTCTGGTGTTCCTCTTGCGGTAATTTAAGCTTTTCAGCGAAACTGAGATGCCAATAAGTTTCCAGCTTAATCTTACCGCCTGGCTTTATCAGCATCCAGGAAGCCGGCGGCAGTTTTTTAATACCGCGAAAAGCAGTATGAGGCGCCGGTACATACTGGTAGGTCAAATAGTAGTGCAGGCCCACCGGGTCTGCTTCGCGCCGGATGCTGTTGTCTTCCAGGATAGCTTTTATCTCCGAACCGAATACCAGCTTGCTCCCGTCGAGATAATAATATAAAGGTTTTTTGCCCAACCGGTCCCGAGCGATGAAAAGTTCTTCTTTTCTGGAGTCCCAAATAGCAAAGGCGAACATGCCGCGCATGAATTTCACGCAGTCTGGGCCGTGTTCTTCATACAAATGGATAATCACTTCCGTATCGCTGTGGGTGGTAAACCGGTGCCCCTTCTTTTCCAATTCCGGCCGTAGCTCCTGGAAGTTATAGATCTCGCCGTTAAATACCACACAGATATCGCCGGTCTCATTATAGATCGGCTGTTTACCGGTGCTCAGGTCAATGATGGACAGGCGCCGATGCGCCAGACCGATCTTGGCGCCCAGATGGAATCCCGAATCATCCGGACCGCGATGGTGCAGGACATTGCCCATCCTGATCAGCATTTCCTGGTTGACCTGTTTACCTGACCAGTCATAGATCCCGGCTATTCCGCACATATTTATCCCCTCACTTGTTTACGCCTGAGATATTCCCTCATCGCCAGCAGGCGCTTGCCCAGCCAGTTAAAGAACAAACTGTTCATCATCAAGTACTGCAAAACCAAAACCCGCAGGAAAGCCCGGAAACTTCCCGTTATCGTCAATATATTCCAGATATAGGGTAGCCAGAGACGATGCGCCCGCCATAATCTTTTTTGCTCCAGGAAAGCTTCGTTCATCCGGCGATAATAATTTTCCAGTTCTCCCTTCTCTATATTTTTCATCTGTATCAGGTCCGGCGTATAGCGGTCCGGGTCTGACCATTCCTGATATTGCAATAATTTTTTCTGACGATAATCGTCGTATAGTGCCGACCCGGGTGTGGGCGTCAGGTAATGAATATCAGTAATATCCGGATTCAATTCTCTAATAAGCTCTAGGGAATCCCGGAGACTCTCACTAGTCTCTTCCGCACAACCGATAATGAAATTGGCGCTGGATACCACACCCAGTTTCCGGCATAGAGCGAATATATCTTTGGCCTGCTGTACCGAGTGCGCTTTCCTGAAGACCTCTTTGAGCACAAACGGATTGCCGCTTTCCACTCCGAATCCCAGGAAGATGCAGCCGCTGTCGCGCATCAAACGCAGGCGCTTCTCATCCAGAGTCACCAAGTTGGTCTGGGCCAGCCACTTGATCTTCTTGTCCAGCCCCTGCTGCTTTATAAGGGCGCAAACTTTTTCGGCCCATTCGGGATTGGCCCAAAAAGTATCGTCAGTAAAATAAATGCTTTTTACTTTATAGGCGCTAACCAAGCCGGCCATTTCCTTGACCACCAGTTCCGGACTGCGCAAACGTACTTTCGTGCCAAAGAGCCGTTTCAGCATGGGCTGGCAGAAGGTACAGTTGAACGGGCAACCCCGGGAAACGATTATCACTCCTGCCGGCATAAAGAATGGGAAACTGGTCTGGAAAAGCAGGTATTTGGTAAACGTCGGCAGAAGGCCGCGGTCCGGCTCCGGCAATTCATCCAGGTTCTCAATCACCGGACGTTCTTCATTGAAAACCAATTCTTTGCCTTTTTTATATCCCAAGCTTTTGATACTGCCGGGTTCTTTTTCTCCCTGTACATGACTGATCAGTTCCAGAAGCGTCTGTTCGCCCTCGCCGCTGGCCACAAAATCTATGTTCTCATTGCCTAGAACCTGCTCCGGCATAGCCGTGGCATGCGGCCCACCCATCACGACAAGACATTGGGGATACAATTGTTTGCATAATCCGGCTATCTTCATGGCAGTCGGATAATTTATGGTCAGGCAGGATATGCCGATCAGGTCAGGTTTTGCCTCTTTTACCTGTTCCGCGCATGACTGCAGATCACAATCGAAGGTCGGGTCGATAAGTTTTACATCTATTCCTTTAGCCCGGAGTTGTGTTCCCAGGCAAACAATGCCCATGGGCGGGAAAAAATAAGGACGGTTAAGCTGGGCATAGATCAGCACTACTTTCATGCGACGATCCTCCGGTACAATTCTATATATTGCGTTGCTACCTTATCCAGGCTGAATTTATCTTTAATCAATTCCCGTCCTTTTTTCGCCAAGGAGAGCCGCAGTTCCTTCTGTTTATAAAGAGATACTATGGCGGCCGCCAGGGCGGTAGCATTGTTCGGATCTACCAGTATCCCAGTCTGCCGGTCAGCGATTATATCCGTGGTCCCGCCGACAGCCGTACCGATCACCGGCAGTTCGCAAGCCATGGCTTCCAACACCGCATTGGGCAATCCTTCGAACAAGGAATTAATAATGAACATCTCGCTGGCTTGCAAGTATTGTTCGACATTGTTGATCCGGCATTTATATGTTATGCTTTCTGGCGGGCAATAGTTCTCTTTGGTCAGCCGCTCGCACTCAGCAGCAGCGTTAGAAACAATGAAAACTAGGTGCAAGCCGGGTAATTGCTTGAGTACTTCGTTCCAGGCGGACAATAATATATCCGGCCGCTTTTGCCGGTCGGTACGGGTAACGCTGACAATGATGTCTTTAGATGGTAAACCAAGTTTTTTCTTAAGATCAAGCTTGGCTTCTGGGGCTACCGGCAGAAACAGTTCCAGATCCACCCCATTAGGGATCTTAATGATCTTTTCGCGGGTGAAGTTAAAAGCCAGCAGTTCAGCTTCAATCTGGTTGCTTATGGCTACGAAAGCATCAGCCGAACGCAGGACCTTAAAATTTAGCGTGCCTATTTTACTCTGGCTGTTCAGAGCCAGGTCGCCCATTTCCCCACCGCAGCCGATTTTAAAAATAACTTTTTTTCCGAGCAGCTTGGCCATTATAATGGCGCCAATGGTAAGGTAAAAAGCCTGCTGAGCATGAATAATATCATACTTTCGGCGGTGTCGGAATAAAAAATACATTTCCCGGGCCACGAGCTCTATCGTCCGACAGAGAGAGGCGATCCGCCCGCCGCCAAATCCTCCGGGTAAATAACGGTATATCGGCACCCCATTTATCATCTCTTGCGACGGAGCTGCACCTGGCTGGGTAGTCAACACAAATACCGGTTGTCCCGTCAGTGCTAGTTTTTCCGCCAAACGCTGTACCTGGCGTTCAGTACCGCCGATAATAGGATAAAACTGGGAACAGATCAGGCAAATCCTTACTGGTTGGAACATTATTCATCTCCCCTGTTGCTTTTGACCCCAATGTAATAAAACACGCTAGCCAAGTCCTTTTTCCTATGTACCAGTGGATCCAGCCAAACTAAAGGCAGCAGTAGCCAACCCAATAGATTATCGGTCAGCTCTCTTGGAGCATTAAAGCTATGCCAACAGTTAAGCAATTCCGCCAAATATTTTCTTATAATGGAGATCAGTCCTACTGCCGGCCCGCCACCGACGTCCAATTTTACCGCTGTAAATTTATTAAATAAGCGCTTTATCCCCGGCTCTGTGTAGCGAATGTAATCCATTTCCGTACTACTAGCTGGGTGATAGGCATATATGAACGGCAGTTCCAAATAAACTTTCCCATTCTTTTTAAGGATCCGGTATATTTCAGCCACAACCTGGTCCGGGTTCCAGACATGCTCCAGTACCGCAGTGCAAACTACAGCGTCAAAGCTGGCAGCAAAAAAAGGCAATTGATGCGCATCCGCCACCAGACTGATACCCTCCTCTTTATTAATATCCACAGAAATCACTTTAGCGCCCAAGTTTTGCTTACCGCTGCCAAGGTTCAGGATATTTTCACCATTAATTCCCGATAGAAACTTATTAATCCTCTCCTGAGATGCCGCGACTGAATAAGCATCCGGGGGCAGGGTCATTTTCAACAACCTGCTTAAACCAACCTTGAATCCTTTTAATGGCAAAGTTTTGATTTGACTTTTATTCCATGATTGCCAGGCGGCTTTTGTCAACATTAGAGGCACGCCGCCACTAATCGAGTAAATGGAGCGGCAATTTCCGCATACTAATCGACCGCTTATAATTTCATTGCCGTTCATGACCTGTTCATCTAGTTGCAAGCTGCCGCGGCAATCCGGACAGCAGATAAATTTTAGAAGTCGCTCGTGCACTATTTTCTCCTTAAAACCAGATTACCTTTTACCTTGCAGGGATACAGGGAAAGTCAGCTGTCTTATCTCGGTCAAGCCGGCTTCCTGGAACCACTCGTTCACTTCCGCGTAAGTATGCTTCCATTGATATTTAGGTGAAAACCAGTCATAAGTATCCAATACCCGCCAACTGGGATCAGGATGGTTGCTCATAGGGATAGTTCGGTCAAGTAAGGTCCCCAGCTTGGGAACTTTTTTCAGGTAGTAAAACGGTATGGCTGCATGACATAAACACCACAGTAATTTCTTCGGTAGGTAAACACTAAATAATCTATAAAAATCACCCCATCTGTTTCTGCTGTGTAAATACTTGGTTTCATCTGAATATACCCAGATGGCAATGGTCCCGCCTTTCTGCAACAAGCCCGGCAGCTTCAGGAAAGCCTGCTTGGTATCCGGGGTATGATGCAGGACCCCAATACTGTAAATATAATCAAAATTGTTCTCTTTAAAGGGCAGGGCGAAGATATCCCCCTGCACAATGTGCACGTTTTCATATTGTTTCAGGTTGTTATAAGCTGAATCTACAGCCAGGGACAGATCGACCCCCACTACCTCCGCAGCCTGGGGCTGCACTATTTCCAGAAAGCGCCCCATACCGCAGCCGATATCCAGTACCACTTTGCTTTTAAATTGTTCCAGGACAAACCCGGTTTTTTCGATAAAAGTATCTCTTGACTCCCTGGTCCCGTTGGCGCTGTCCAGCTGAGTCCGATTATGTACCGTCCATTCGAAACTGAAATTACCCACGTATTTATCCGTCTTTACGAAACGCGGTATATAATTGACAACGGGATATTCTTGCTGGCAGTGCGCGCATTTAAGGCTGCCCTTTTTTATTTCTTTATCGCGTTCGTCCACCCGGGCCAGGATCAACTCGCCCCGACAGGCCGGGCAACAAAGCAAATTCAGCAATCTTTCCTTCATTATTTTTTCCTTCCTAGGCAAACGATATCCATGGCATATGAAAAATGATCCTGTAATAACCGATGTACGGCATGCGGCAGAACCCGGTAAATCCAGTTATGCAGCGGACTGCTGATGCGGCCGTAACCGAACTGGCCGATGACTGCCAGTCCCGCCTCTTCAAATATGTTCTTTAACTGGTACTGGTCGTATATCCGCTCATCAGTGATCTTACCGGAATACCTGGTGAATTTAGTCGGGATAACAGTGATGACATAAGGAGCGCACTTAGACTGTTCCCTGATCAGGTCCACGGTTACTTTACGCTCAAAATGCTCGATGACGCCGACTGAATAAACCAGATCAAACTGGCCGGCGTACTTGGACAGGTTGAAAGCGTCAGATGTCTCGAATTTCACGCGGGAAGCGAAATGTTTAGCATTGGCCGTTGCTTGGTCCATTAACTCCCGGTCATTGTCCACACCCGTGACTTCATACCCGTTTTCCTGCAGATAGATCGCGGACAATCCAGGGCCACACCCTACATCCAATATTTAGCCGGCGCCTTAAGTAATTTCCTGATCCGGTAATAAAGCGGATCGTTATAATTCCAGTGGTTTATGGCGTAAGCCAGCAGGCTGCGATAATTTTCTTTTTCCTTGGTAAAGAAATTAACCCATCTCTCGGTCATAAAGGGCCCCCCAAACTTTTTCTTTTATCAGGCTAAGCATCCGCCTTTGCTCATCAATTTTTAACCAGCTGACCATAGCCACGTACAGCGCCAGACCGGTGCCGCCGGAGATCAGCAGTACTAGCATTAGGTACGGTTTGGCAGACGGGCAGCCGCTGATCATGTACTTATATAAACCTAAACTCACCGCTCCCATCAACAGTGAAGCCAGCGTCACTTTTACCGCGCCGTCAATTATATAACGGCCATTCAGATGCGGCAGCAGCTTTTTCAGGTAAATGAAAGAAACCAGGAAACCGATAGCGTAAACCAGTGAGGTGGCCAGCGCGATCCCGGTTACCGGTGGATCCAGCCAGCGCATGAACAGCCAGTTGAAAATTACATTCAGGAGCAGGCTGATCACGCCGATGAAAACCAGGTAATTTATTTTTTTGTAAGATAAAAAGACCCGCGACATGACCAGGAACCCGGTATAAAAATATATCTGCAGGCAATACATGCGAAAGGTAGCCGCGGTCAACGCAGTAGCCTGAGCAGTAAAATGTCCCCTTTCGTAGATCAAATGTATAAGCGGCTGGGCCAGTACGCACAGAAGGACTGTTATAGGTATGGCCATATAACTGGCCATGCGCAGACTGATGGCCAGCGATTCTTTCATCTCTTCGGTCTTTTCTTCGGCCACCTGGGTGGCAAAAAATGGGAAAACCGCAGTCACGATCGAACTGGAAAAAAAGAGCAGCGGCACGCCGGCAAGTTTCAAAGCGTAACCCAACGCCGCGATGCTTCCCGCCTGCAGTTCCGAAGACATCATTCGTCCGACCACAGGGCTCAATTCAGCAATGACCATACCAAACATAAAAGGCAATAGAACCGTACGGGCCTGTTTCAGAGCAGGATTATCCAGATATACTAGCAAACCAAAACGGTAGCCCCGGCGCCTTAAAACCGGGATCAGGATCAAGAATTGGAGCAAAGTTCCGAGCACTAATCCCCAGCCCAGGGCAAACACGCCTATTTTATCCCGCAGGAAATAAACCGCAGCGATCGTGCACAGCGTCACGGCCAAACCGCTGAAAGCCGGCGCGGTAAAATGTTTCTCTGTATGGAGAATGCCAGTGAGAATGCCGGTCAGGCAGGTAAAGACAATGGTCAACACCAGTAATTGCGACACCCGGATGGCCAAGGCGCTGACCGAGCCGCTGAATCCCGGAAAAAAAACCCTGATAACCAGGGGCGATAAAAAGTATAGTAGCAGGGATAAGACCAGCAATCCCAGCAGTATGTAAGTGATCAGACCGTTAAGTATTTTCTGTACTTCTTCCTTTTCCTTGACCTTGAACTCGATAAGGATAGGGATAAATATGGCGGCAAAAATGCTCAATACCGCGCCGCTAATCAGGTTGGGCAGACTGCTGGCTGCGTAAAAAACATCCATTTCATAACCCACGCCATACTTGGCCGCAACCAGTATTTCCTTAAAGAAACTGAAAGTAAAGCCCACGACATTACCGATAAAGATGATGAACGCTGCTCCCGCTATACGGCGGTTTACTGTTGTCCCTGTTTGCCCATTCATGTCAGCCGCCTTTTAACGTTTATCGCGCGTCCCCAAATCGAGCCGGTTAAGGCCTTTCTTAGGCGAAAATAACGTCCGGTTACCAGTAATTGAAACTTCCGCAAGCTCACTTCCCCGTATACAGCGATACGCTCAAGGGCATAGGCATCATCCCAGAAAAAAGTCAGGTCATAATGCGCTGGCGCGTAGCTGGAGGTTAAAAATCCCGCTTGCTTTACCAGGTCCTCGGTCTCCCGGCTAAAATCCTGGTACGGGTAACAAAAATGCTTCACCTGTGTACTTAATTTATCTTCAAGCAGTTTTTTAGCATCTTCTATTTCCCGCAGTTGTTCAGGCGGCGCCAGAGCTGTTAAATGCGGATGGTTGAGTGTGTGCGCACCGAATTTCAAGCCTGCTGCTTTCATTTTACCGACCTCTTCCCAAGACAGGAACTCAAACTTCCGGAAATTGATCGTGTCTTGATCTTGCCAATTGGCTGGTTTTTCCGCCAGCCATTGCCTGCCGGTACTGGTTTTTACCGTATATTTTGTGGTCCCGATATAATTAGCAGTCAAGTAGACCAAGGCGGTGAAACCATATTTCCCCAGGACCGGTAAAGCTTGGGAATAATTATCCTTGTGACCGTCATCGAAAGTGATCACAAAACTTCTGTCTGGCAAGAACAGGTTTTGATCGAGACATTCTTTAATCTTGTCCAGTGATATTGTGCGCCAGCCCTTTCTCTGCAGCCATTCCATCTGCCTGGCAAAATCAGCAGTTGCTACATCCATACCATACTCAGGTTTTTCTTGTATCCGGTGATAAGCTAAAACCGGGAAATGCTGCTTAAAATATTTCCTGGCCATTAGGCCATATATATCCCGGTAGCCGGAAATTATGGCCGCCAGGCCGTAATGTTCCTCCACTTTTTGTCGTGCGGCTGCTCCTAATCGTATCCGTAATTTCTCATCAGACGCCAGCCGGGATAAAGCCGCAGCCAGAGAGGACGCGTCTCCCGGTTCCACCAGTAAACCGCTGGTTCCATTCTGGATCAATTCTTTATTGCCGCCGATATTACTGGCCACTACTGCCAACCCGCAAGCCATGGCTTCCAGCAAAGCATTGGCTATGCCTTCCCGTTGGCTGGGCAGAACGAATATATCCGCTGCCTGCAAATAGGGCCGCACATTGTCCTGCATGGGTAGAAAAATAACTTTTTCTGCCAGACGCTTTTCCGCGACTTGCTTTTTAAGACAAGTTTCTTCCGGTCCAGAGCCGATAATTACTAATTGCGCGACTGGATCAGATGTCTGCATTTGCCCGAAACTGTCGATCAATACAGCGAGATTTTTGACCTGATGCAAACGGCCGACATATAGAACTACCAATCCTGATCCTAATTTTAATGAGCTTTTTAACCTTTCTTTTTCCGCCATCTCTACCGGCTGGTACAAATCCGTGTCCACACCATTGGACAGAAATTTGACCTTACGGGCTACGATTCCTTCCTGTTCAAGCTCGGAAAGCACCTCTTGGTTGATGGCAATAAAATAATCCAGATTCTCTTTTAATAAATTAAATTTATATTTTCCCAGGCGCGAATGCAGCAAAGTATCAATATTGCCGCCTTTTCCGCCGGCGGCTAATTTGACCAGCGCCGGTTTATTAAAAAGGCGAACACAGCAAGCCGCGGCTAAAGCCGGTACGCTCAGTATTTGGGCCTGTAAAATTATGTTCTCTTTTTTATGACGCCTGACAAATAGTAACACTCCGCTGCAAAAACTCAGCCAGGACAAAAACGGCAGCCATACTGTTCTGATCCTTTTGACTTCTACCCCGTTCATGGCCTCATTAACCGGCAATCCTTTATGCCAACGGGTTAGGACCGTTACCGGGAAACCCGCAGCCGCTAATTTCTCAGCCAGGGTTTTGGTCTGTTTTTCGGCCCCGCCGATCACCGGCGCATATTCCAGAGAAATGAAAATTATCCTGGGTTTACAAGGATCCATCATTATTTTTCCTCGGCACTAAAAGATAAGCCTTGCCCTGATTGTTAAAATCCTGGTACCTGGCGACCGGCTCATAATTTTCCACCAGCGCGACATCAATATCCCGAGTTTGTTCTGTGTTCACCTTGAAATAGCGCGGGTCATTGATAAAAACTATCGCCGGTTTTTTCTCCCTGATCAATTGTACCAGTTGCTTCGTATTGATCACGTGATATCTCGCCGCCTGTTCATCGCTGACTCCAGGGAAGAACGACTTCCAACCACAAATAGTGTTGCCTACTAACATTCTCTGGGCTTCAACAGCAACAGCAGCATCAAAAGATAATATTTTATTGTCTTTCTTAGTTTTAGTCTTAATATTTTCCGCAACTTCTGATATTTCTGTTATAGCTGTTTTACCGATATTAATACCAAGTAAAGGGATATATTCTTCTTGTAGAAAACTTAAAAATACCAGGGTGGCAACAATACCGCCAAACAATTTCCTTTCAACGTCTGTTGATTTTATCTTAAACTTAAAAACATAATAAAATCCTAAACCAAATAATATGGAAAGATACGGGGTAATTATTACATTATAATTTACATTGGCAGGAGTTTGAAACAGATGAGCGAATAAAATAACAACGCTACTGCCGGATACAAAATAAAGAGCTAATGTTTGAGCCGTATCGGCCCACTCCCACTTTTCTTTAAACCAACAATATATTACAGGCAATAATGAAAAAATATAGATCCCATAAGAAGTAAGTTTTCTGGCTGTGAGATTAAGAAAATCAAGCCGACTTGCCGTCGTTCCTAAAACATTATAATACACTACCCTGGGAAAAATACCGGTAGTCACGCGCGCTCCCCATCCATCTAAATTTCTTAGTATATAAATATAGGCGGAAATAATTATGCCGATAAATAGCAAAGATGCTATTTGCCTCCTTTTATTACTTCTATAAACAATTATTATAGCAATAAATAAAAGAATGAGCAAACAAATATTAATTAAGGATACTGAGGCGGCCAAAACAGCAAGAAAAGCAGTTAATATATACTTATATAATATCTTTATTTCAGAAATTAATATATACATCATCAGCGTTAGTAGAAACGCGTTAAGGCTGAAAGTATTGACCGCGGTGAATAAACCTATCACTGTTGGATTTATAATCATAAAAGATAAGGCGATATTTGCCGCTACAGTATTAGCCATTTTTCTGGTTATTTTAAAAACCAGGAATAAGGTTAATATATTAAAGCTAAAAGAAGTAAACCTGCCAACATATATCCCCGCGCCAAATAAATGTTGTGCCAAACCATAAACATAATACCACAGAATACTAAGATCACTCTGAAAATCAAAAAGAGGGATATTTCCCTGAAGAGCCAAAACAGAACCGTATAAATAATTCCCTTCTTCAGGCGTTACCGGGTTATAGAAAATATAAAACATAGCCAGGGCTATGTAGATAATAAAAATAGTAACCGTATACCTTATTTTCATTTCTTATTCATCTCTCTTCTAAAATAAAGGTACCCAGTGCCTTGTCCGGCAAAGTTTTCTACCTGCTTAACTAAATAATAATTCTTATTAATTCCCTGTTCTATGAACTCCTTTTCCCGGGGGGCTTTTACCAGCCGGTTGTAAAATGTCCCATCGGTTAGAAAAATAGCCCCGGCTTTCTGCTGGCTGATCAGATCACTTAACATACCGGTATTAACCACAAATAGTTTTTCCGCTGCAGCTTTGGGTATCAATGCCGCATAGGAATGATAGCCTCGTGTCGTGTATGGCAATACCTCCCTTTTCGCGGCAATCGCTACAGGCATATAAAAGGAAAGGATCTTTTCATCTGCCGGAACAGATTTATCTATATATTCTCCCAGCTGATTTATTTGTCTGATCGGATTATCGCTACCCTTGCCCAGTTCATATACCTGCAGGAAAAAAGTCAGGAATACGATACCAGCCAGGAAAGTGAATAATAATATCCTGGGGAAACGCTCAATCCGAGAGGAATATATCTTTGCTGCTCCCGCTCCCGTTAATATGGCGAAGACTGGCACTAAAATACAGTTATATGCACCATAACCAGGAGTAGGCATGAGATGCAATAAAAATACAGCTATTGCTCCGGCAGACAGGAAAAGACAAAAACTCTCTTTTTTGTTCAGATGTCTTAACCTGCTTTTTAAAACAATTAATTCGTTTTTATAAAAAATCAAGGCCATCAGCCAAAGCAGGGTAAAAGGAAAATTATTATAAAATATACTGTTATATATTATCTGCAGTTTGTTCAGGCTGAACACCAATGAACCTTTTCCCCAGTCTTCAGGATAGAGCTGAAGATTAGTGATACCGGCGCCAAATGGAGCAAATAACAAGATTTTCAATAAAGGCCAGTTTATTAATGAAAGAATATAAATAAATATGGCAGTAATGACGGTGAAGGCTAAGAACCCGATTAATCTGGCCTTTTTACTCTCCCGGTTAATCCAGATGATGTATATCAGGGACAACACCAGAAGCGGTGCCAGGGACAAGCGGATGAGCAATCCGGATAATAAAACAGCCAGGGCCAGGTAATATTTATCCCGCCAAAGCAACCATAATGACCCCAGGCTGAAAGAAACAGCTAAAGCATAGGTATTTATATGCATAAAAAGAGCTAATGAATAGAAATTAACGCTGGTCAACAGAACTGCAATGGTACCAGCTTTCGGGCCTGATATTTCAGAGGCAATTTTATAAATAAGCCATAGGTTTAATAAAACAAAAAACAGTGAAGTCAGCTTTCCAACATAAAGATTTAAGCCGAAAATATATTGCGGCAATCCATAGAGGTAAGGCCATAAAATACTCGGATTGGATTGAAATTCAAAAAAAGGGATTTTCCCTTGATAAGCTGCATAACATTCATATAAATAGCTGCCATCTTCCGGCAGGACTGACCCATAAAATAAGCAAGCCAGCCCATAGCTAATATATACTATTAAACCTATTGCCAGCAAAAGCTTGTTTAAAGACAGCTTATTTTTAATGGTTTCCATCCAAATAGTGATAAGGGACTCCAAAAATACACCTTTATTCTTCTGGCAGTAACAAGACTTTTTTCTTTGAGACGATAAACCCCAGTGCCAGTAAATAACTTAAAATCAAAGCAATTATCGCCCCGCGGATATGATAGGCCGGAATAAGATAAAGATTCAAAATAAAATTAGCCACTCCGGCAATCACTACTCCCCACATACTGACCCTGATCCCCCGCCGACCAACGGCAGCCATCAACCAGTCGTAACTGGAATAAAGCAGAGTCAGGACCGTGGCCAGGGAAAACAACAGCAAATTAGTAAAATCCAACGGGTATTTATTTCCATAAAGTTTAAGGATCAGGAATTCAAAAGCTAAGGCCGCGGGAAACCCAATGGCAAATAAATAGGGAATGAATTTGGTGATTTTAGCGAAGATCTTTCCTTTGGCTTTGGACCTGGAAGCCGGCGGGAAAAATGCCGTCACAAATAATACCACCAGCGATCCGGCTAACCCGATACTAGCAGTGTAATAGGCTTTATAAATTCCCAGATCCTGAGGTTGGAGAAATTTATTGATCAGGATCTTATCGATATTATTCAAAAAGGTAAGAGCTAATGAACCGATCATACCGTAAAAACCATAAACCAGCAATTTACCCGCCCACTTCCGGTTGCAGGCCAACCCCAGGTAACGGCGCTCTCGCCATAGCACTATAACGCTCACCAGAGTATAAGCTATTGTTGTCGGATAGAACATAGCCATAAAGGACCGTTCTTGCCTAAAAAACACCAGGAGCACAAATATAATGATCAAAACCAACGCACATAGCAATTCCCAGAATGACCTTTCCTTGATTAAATGCAAACCCTGCAGAATGGAAGTGATCATTAAATTCAGGGCATAAACAACGGCGAAAATGAGAGCCAGCCTAAAAATGAATAATGAAACCCCAAAAAGACGGGCTAGCGATTCAGCCAGCAAAAAATAGATCATTGAGCAAACTATAAGTAATAGGCTCATCAGTATCAAGCTGGTCATGATGATCTTTTGCTGTTCCGCCCGGTCTTCTTTTTCCGCACAATATTTTATCATACCGAAATTTAAACTGAAAATTGCCGGGATAGCCAGGAACATAGCTATAGACAATAATAATGAAAACTTTCCATACTCCGCTGGCCCCAGCAAGCGTCCGGATATAATATTGAAAATTGCCGTTAGAAATCTGGCTAATCCGAAACCCAACACCGCATATCTCAAATCCTTCAAAAAGAGCCGTACATTTTCTGATATTTTTTCAGCGAATATTTTTTCGTATAATCTTTTGACCGGAGTATTCAGGCTCATGAAATCACATTCCACTTTTCTTTGAAGTAATCTATGACCCCTTTTAACATTGGCTTGAGTATTCTTATATTACCTTTTTTTAGCTCTCTCCCTAAACCAGCCGCCAACTGTACTCCTGCAAACAGAGGTATGGTCAGCCAATGATACCATTTAGCGTATTTCCAGAAGAACTTGATAGTGTTTTTCCCTTTATAGTAGGCCTTAAAAGGAGTCAGTCCTCCGCCGGTAGAGGCGGATATTTTGTGCCACATCTTTGCCGCTGGCACATAGACAATGCGGTACCCCTTTTTTTTTGCCCTGACGCACCAATCCGGATCATCCATATACATGACATAAGAGCTGTCCAGGAACCCAATTTGGCACACTACCTCTTTCTTGATGAGCAGGCCGCAACCAGCCACGTAATCTACATCGCGGACCTGGTCAAATTGACCCCGGTCTTCCTGCCTAATGCCTATACTGCCAAAATCGCAGCGCCAGTAATTAAGCCTGCCGCCGGCGTGCCAGATGACATTGTTTGGTTGATAATAGTATATCTTCGGACCGACAATCCCTATGTCGGGACTGCTCTCGCTTATTTTCACCAGTTCCCGCAAAATATTCTTATCCACTATGGTGTCGTTATTGACCAGAAAAAAGTAGTCTGTATCACTCTCCATCAACTGTCGCAGAACTACGTTATTACCCTCGGCAAAAAAGAGGTTGGCTTTGTTCTCAATCATCTTCAAACCGGGATAATGTTCACGAAAAAAGGCAGCGCTACCGTCGGTTGACCCGTTATCTACAAGCAAAACTTGAAAATTTGGATAATCAACCTGCAGTAGGGAATTAAGACATTCTGCCGTATCTTTTTTGTTATTCCAATTCACCACAATAATGCTGACTTTAGGCAATTTGCTCATCAAGACGGTCCTTTAGCATTTTTCTATTAAAGTGAAGTAGATTTATGGGCAACAATATAAAAACCTACCTGAAAATAAATGCTTTAAAGTCCACGGAAATTGCAGCGAAGGATGAATGGGATTTCCTACCCACCCCAATCCTTTGTTTTCTATAGTTACCATAAGTGAATTCGATAATATATTTGGCGTTTGAAATAGGTATTTTCCAGTAGGTTTCAGCACTCTCCAAACTTCTTTAAAATGATCATTAATATCGGGAAGATGCTCTACTAGATCAAAGGAAAGACATACGTCAAAACATTCATCGGGAAATTTCAGTAAAGCTGCATCCATAGAATTAAGGATAATATGCGGAAAACTCTTTTTTCCAAATGAAATCGCAGACGCTGATATATCTACACCTGTGATATTGTGATAACCCCTATCATACAATTTATTACAAAGCTTTCCTATGCCACAACCAATTTCAAGTATTTTATATTGTTTTTCCAACAGATTTGTTTCTTTCAGGAAAAGCTCTGACAACTCTATATCACCGTGCTCTTTTCTGCCTTCTTCTAAGGAATGATCCCAAATCTGGTCATATATTGCTTTATAATCTAGCTGTTTATTTATCATCTTAAACCACCGCAATAACTCTGTCTTTTAGCAGACTAAGAAATTCAATCCTGCCTTATCTTCCGGATCCTATTTCTGACTTTACGGTAGCTATATAAAGCGACCGGTGGCAATAAGAATTTTAAATTTTCCCGCCAATCTATTTGTCCGGCCTTTTTCCATTCCTTTATCTGCTGATAGAATTGGGACGGCAACGGCGCTGACTCGCTTTTTAATCCTACTCCCACAACAGTGTGCGGAAAATCGCTTTTGCCGACAAACTCGACCCATCTTATGGGGAAAGAAGCAAGCAAAATATCAAAAC
>CAZFDO010000004.1:0-24895 GCA_964517965.1 uncultured Clostridia bacterium | reverse complement strand
CTGATGCTATTGCCATGCAAGCTATCCGACTGGTCAGCTTGAATCTGCGGGAAGCTTTCAAGAACGGCTCTAATATCCAGGCCCGGCAAAACATGTTATATGCCGCTTTATTGAGCGGCATCTCCCTGTCTAATGCGCGCATGGGCGCTATTCATGGTATTGCCCATCCTTTGGGATTAAAATACAATTTGCCTCATGGCTTGGTATGCGGGGTTATCATGCCTTATGTCATGGAGTTCAATCTCAATTTTACTACCGGCAAATATGCGGCTATGGCCGCAGCTATGGGTGGATTGATCAGGGGACTGGACAAGGAAAAGGCCGCCAAGATCTCTATTGATAAAACCAAACAATTGTTGGCGGAGATCAGTTTACCCTGGCGCTTACGTGAACTGGGCGCCAAACTGGAAGATTTTCCGCTCATTGCCAGGGATAGCATGCCATCTGGCTCTCTCCAATCCAATCCGCGGATCGTCTCTGAAGACGATGTAATTAATATATTAAAGAAAGCCTATTAAAAGCGTTAAGCGTATAGCGTAAAGCGGATAGAAAAACAAGATCTATACGCTACACGCTACACGCTACCCGCTACACGCTAGTAACTGAGGTTGCAATGGCTGATGAGAAAAAGAAAGTATTAGTAGTAGATGATGATCCTTTTATCTCCAATATCATCTGTGAAGCGCTGCTAAGTGATGGGTATAGTATAGAAAAAGCCGGTGATGGAGAGGAAGCTTTAGCGAAAATAGAAAAGCTCATTCCTGACCTGGTCATTATGGATTATATGATGCCTATAATGGATGGACCGCAGGTGTGCCGGAAGGTAAAAGATAATCCCAAGATCAAGCATGTACCGATCATTATGGTTACTGCCGTAGCTGATGTAAAAGAAAAAGTCAAATTATTAGAATCAGGGGCCGAGGATTATATTGTTAAACCATTTGACCTGGAAGAGCTGTTAGCCAGGGTAAAAGTGGTCCTGCGCCGTACCAAGCAGCTAAATATGGACACGAATAGTGTAACTAAATTGCCGGGCAATACTGCTATTATCAAAGAAGTTGAGGTTCGGTTGAAAAGCAGCGAGAAGTTTGCTCTTTGTTATGTTGACCTGGGTAACTTTAAGGCGTTCAATGACCGTTATGGTTTTGACGCAGGTAACCGGGTGATCACTGAATTAGCTAAGTTGATGAGAAGGGTGGTAGAAGACGCAGATATCCAGAACTGTTTCCTGGGTCATATCGGCGGAGATGATTTTATAGCCATCATGCCGGCCGGATATGCCGAGCATTTTTGTATGGAGCTGATCAATCGTTTTGATTTCTTTATCCTGTCGATGTATGATCCGGAGGACAGCAAAAAAGGATATATTTTGGCCAAAAACCGCATGGGAGAACTAATGCGTTTTCCGATCATGCGTTTGCGGATCGCGGTGGTCACTAACCAGAAGAGAAATTTACTATCCCTGGGGCAGATTTCCAGCATTGCTGCTGAATTGAAAGAAAAATCCAAGCTGAAAGATATGAGTAATTATGTTAAAGATGAGCGACGGGACTAAAAAGATAAGCGCTGTCCCTTTTGTTTTTTTTGATGTGGAAACCACCGGGATGAGCCCGGCTTTTGGTCACCGTATTTGTGAATTTGCCCTGGTCCAGTGGCAGGGGGAGAAGGTGGTAGCTACCTTCCATTCTTTGGTTAATCCTGGCCGGCCGATCTCCCGCGCGGCCAGCGCGGTCAATGGGATCACTGATGAAATGGTAGAAAAGGCGCCTTACTTTCATGAACTAGCCGGGGATATATTGCGTTTTATCAAGGACACTATCGTGGTTGGCCACAATGTCAGTTTTGATCTGAGCTTTCTGAACGCTCACCTGCGCAATATTGATTTGCCGGAAGTGGATAACACGGTGATTGACACCCTGGCTCTGGCCAGGCGTTGTTACCATTTTTCTTCCAACAGCCTGGGCAATATAGCTAAGATCTTAACGCTGCCTATACAGACCCAGCACCGGGCGCTTGACGACGCTATCCTGACCAAAGAGATTTTTGCCAGGTTTATGCAGGATTTTAAAGCTAAGAATGTTGTGGAAATCAGTCAGCTCATTGAATTACAAGGCGGAGAAATAACTGTGCCAGCCATGAATAAGCCGGTGTTGCCGACTGCGCTCAGTGAAGCGTTGAAGAATAAAACGCCGATATTTATTAAGTATATTACGGAATACGGAGAAGAAATAGACCGGATCATTGAACCACAACAGATCAAAGTGGAGGGGCAGGAAATTATTTTAGTAGCGAAATGCCAGTTCCAGGAAACGACCCTGTCCATCCGCCTGGACCAGATCATAGAAATGAAAATATTGCCGGTTCCGCCGGCGCCGGAATTACCGTGAACGTGCATTGGCTGCTGGAGTTTTTCAGGGAGGCGTAACAGCATGAAAGATGAAGATAAATCAAAAGAAGATCTGATCCAGGAACTTATTGAGTTTAGGGCTCAAGTGCTGGAGCTGCGGATCATGGAAAATGAACATAACAAAGCTCAGGAAGTCTTGCAAAAAGCTAAGAACGAATTGGAATTACATGCCCGCGAGATCGCCTCGTTAAGCGAAATGGGTGAATTACTGCAGACCTGTCTGACCCTGGATGAGGCGTATACCGTCATTGACCATACCGTGCAGCAGTTGTTTAGTGAAGAGTCTGGTACTTTATGCGTCTTAAATGATGACAAAAACATGGTCGAGACCATGGTTGTCTGGGGTGATGGATCTACGGGGGAGCGAGTGTTTGACCCGGATGATTGCTGGGCTTTACGCCGTGGACAATTATATAGCGTAGGCGATGCCAGCACAGGAATGATCTGTAAACATGTAGGCCCTCCCAGTGCGATGAGCTATATTTGCGTACCGATGATCGCCCAGGGAGAAACCTTGGGGATTTTACATATTCGCAGTAATCCCTGGGGCGCCAGTAAGTTATTGGAAAAACCGGTCATAGCGGTTGAATCCAAATGGCAGCTGGCTTTGACCGTATCAGAACATATAGGCTTGGCCTTAGCTAATTTGAAACTGCGCGATTCCCTGCGCAGTCAGGCTATCCGTGATCCGCTGACCGGGCTTTTTAACCGGCGCTATATGGAAGAATCTCTGGAACGGGAACTGAAACGTGCCCAGCGCAAGGGAGTCTCTATTGGTATCGTTATGATGGATATTGACCATTTCAAGCATTTCAATGATAGTTTCGGCCATGCCGCCGGCGATTACCTGTTGCGCGAACTGGGTGTATTTTTGAAAACGCTGGTACGCGGTGAAGATATTGCTTCCCGCTATGGCGGGGAAGAATTCATCATTGTTTTACCGGAAACTTCGCCGGAGGAAACAATGCAGCGAGCTGAAGAAATACGTCAAGATGTAAAGAACCTTAAGCTAAGCGAGCAATTTCCCAAAGCAGAAGGAGTCACCCTGTCCCTGGGAGTGGCGGTTTTCCCCCAGCATGGGACTACCGTAGAGGAAATATTTAAAAGTGTAGATGTAGCCCTTTATCAGGCTAAGCGCGATGGCCGTGACCGTGTGGCAGTGGCCAAAGGAGGAATAAAATTATGAAAAAGAGAACAATCGCTTTGATGACCGATTTCGGTTATAAAGACGGCTTTGTTGGTACTATGAAAGGAGTTATCCTTTCTATTAATCCAAATGTTGGGTTAGTGGATTTGACTCATACTATCAGCCCGCACAATACGCTGGAAGCGTCTATCGTTTTGCGGACCAGTTATCATTTCTTTCCCAAGGGAACCATCTTTTTGGTCGTCATTGATCCGGGGGTAGGCAGTAGCCGCCGGTCTATCCTGGTGGAAACAGAAAAGTATTTTTTTATCGGGCCGGACAATGGCGCGCTAAGTTTTGCCCTGGAAAATGAAAAGATAAAAAAGATAGTAGAGCTGACCAGTAAGAAATATTTCCTGCAGGATATCAGCAATACTTTTCACGGCCGGGATATTTTTGCCCCGGTGGCGGCGCAGCTGTCCAAAGGAGTGCCAGTCAGTAAATTTGGCGAACCTACCAAAGAGTATAAGAAATTTACTATCTTAAGCCCCCGTATTCACCGCCACGGAGTTTCCGGCAAGGTTATCTATAACGACCATTTTGGTAATCTGGTGACCAATATCAGCGGTGGCATGGTGCAGAAACTTGCGCTCAGAAAGATGACCATAAAAATAAAAGATCATAAAATTGATAAATTGAGCAGAAGCTATGCTGATAGTGCTTCGGGTCAGATCCTGGCTATAGTAGGATCTAATGATTGCCTGGAAATAGCGGTAAATCAGGGGAATGCCAGTCAAATTATGAAGGCTAAGGAAGGAACAGAAATAGAGATTACTGTCGGTTAAGAGCTGTTCATAGTTGATAGTCCGTCCCGATAGGATCGGAACTCGTTGTTGATAGAAAAACAAAGTATCTAAGCTTTTTCTATCAACTGTCAACAATCAACTATCAACTTTTTCTGGAGGTTTAGGATGAAGATCGATCTTGCCAAATGGTATCGTACCTTGGCGCCGCGTACAACGGTGCTGGTTTCTACAGTAGATAAGCAGGGGAATAGTAACGCGGCCCCTTTTAGTTTTGTTATGCCTGTTTCAGTCAATCCTCCGGTAATCGCCATAGCTATGGTTGCCACCAGGCATACCTTAGCCAATATCCGGGAAACCGGTGATTTTGTAGTCAATGTCCCCGGTGAAAAAATATTGTCCCAGGTCTGGGCCTGCGGCAAATCTCTGCCCAAAGGGGTCAGTGAAATAAAAGAAGCCGGTTTGACCGAAGAGAAAGCCAGCCAGGTATCCAGTCCCAGGATTAAAGAATCCCTGGCCTGGTATGAGTGCAAGTTGCGGGCCGAGATCGAAGCCGGTGATCATCTGATCATCCTGGGGGATATAGTCGCCGCCCAAACCAATGATCAAGAAAAAACCCAACCCTTGCTCCATATTGGCAGTACTGATTTTTGCCTGCCTGGGAAAAACCTGAAAGCAGAATAATCCATTATGAACTTTAATACTGAGAAATTTAAAAAAGGGCTGCTTTCCTTTTTAATCCTGACCTGGAGTGGTTTTGTTTTAGTTAAGTTTTATCATTCGGCTGAGCTGGCCTATCTTCCGGCGCTATTAAGTAATATATTTTTCTGGCCCAAGGGATACTTGCTGGCCGGCTATCTCTGGACCGTGGTTAACCTGCTGGTTTTTATTTTTCAAAATACGGTGATCGGCGCTCTTATCTTATCTAGGGTAAACTCCAAGCCAGGCTCTCAACTGGAACAATATCTCTTGTCCTTTGGCTTGGGAGTGATCAGTTGGTCTTATCTGACCTTCTTGCTGGGCCTTGCTGGTTTCCTTGATCCTTTCTTTTTCCAAGTATTATTTTGGTTGTCGGCTTTTGGTTGTGCCGTAATAGCGATCAGGAAAAAAGAATTATTTTGTTTTCCCTTAATTCATTTGCCGGCAGTCAAGGGCTTTTTCTCCAAGGTGTGCCTGGGTTTTATCCTGCTTACGGCGGTGCTCAATTTAGCAGGAGCTTTAGGACCGGAGATCCATTACGATACCCTCTTTTATCATATGGCTTTGCCGGCTGCATACCAATTACGAGGCCAGATCACCACTTTGCCGTTCAATAGCTTTTCCTTTCTCCCGCAGAACATGGAAATGCTGTATCTTTTCAGTATATTAGTTAATAATGACCTGCTGGCCAGATTATTGCATTGGCTGATGGGTCTTGGTTCCATGCTGTTGGTCTATCTTTTAGGAAGAAAATATTTTTCCCGTCCGGTCGCCTTTTTAGCCGCAGCCTGCTTTTATCTCATACCTCAAGTCAGCCTGGAAAGCTGGACGGCGATGAATGATCTGGGAGTTGTTTTCTTTGTGCTGCTCAGCTGGCTTTGTTTTTTGGCCTGGCTGAACAGGGAAAAACCCTCACCAGTGAATCTCTATCTAGCGGCGGTGTTTGCCGGATTTGCCCTGGGCATTAAATTCATTGCCTTTCCCTTGGTTATCATCACTATCTTATTATATTTCCTGCAATATCGCCGGCTTTCCGGAACGCTATGGCCAAAAATCAAGCCAATAGTCTGGTACAGCCTGATCATACTGCTGCTCATTGCCCCCTGGCTGGTGAGAAATGCCGTATCTTCCGGGTCTATTTTTGCTCCTTTTAGTTTAGCCAGGTTTAAATTAGAGCTGTATTTAAATGATTGCCAGCAGCTAAATAGTTATCACTGGCAGGAAATACTGCTGGTCCCCTGGCAGAAAATCCTCGATGAAAGATCACTTGATTCGCTGATCGGCCCGCTCTTTTTAGTGGCTCTGCCATTGCTGGTGGTTTTATTTGATTTGAGCCGCCATCAGCCGGCCATAAAGAAGCTCAGTCTTTTTTTGTTGGTATATTTTATCCTGTGGCGCAGCCAGACCAGTACCTGGAGGTACTTTTTGCCAGCCTTACCGGTTTTTTGCCTTTTGATCGGTGGTATCGCGTATAGTATTAAAATTGATTCTTTTAACAGGAAGATATTATTAGGTGTTTTCTTTTTGGTCTTTTATGGCAATCTCGGCCTGATAGTTTCGGCCTTACAGCAGAAGCAAACCACGGCCGTAATTTCCGGGACAGAATCCCGGGAATCTTATTTAACCAAAAGTCATATGTTTTATCCCAGCCCGTCTTTCGCCGCTATCGCTTTCCTTAACCGGCTGGTGCCGGCAGATACTGCCGTGTTATTTGTAGGGGAGACGCGCACCTATTATTCCCGGTTTAAGGCTATTGCTAATAGCGCTTTTGACTATCCAACTTTTCAGGAGTATTTCAAAAAAGCACAAAACGCCGCGGAATTAGCCAGTGATCTCCAGCAGGACGGCATCTCCTATATTTTATTTAATGAATATGAATTGCAACGGATGCAGCAGCAGTATAAGATGTTTGATTTTAGCCGGCAGGACCTACTACTGCTGAGTGAATTCTGGCCTAATAACAGTCGCAGGCTATATTATAAAGATGGAGTAGGGGTCTATCAAATAATAGAAAAACGTATAAAACCGATAAAGTAATTAACTTGAAAGAATTTAACAAAGCAGTTGACAAGTAACTACTTTTCTGTTATATACTAAGTAGACTAACTAATCTAATAACTGAATAGCAGCAAAATTAGTATTAGGAAGGTTTATATATGCGTAATACCGATTTGTATGGCCCATATATAGCTCTTCAAAATCAATAGAGTTTTTATACCCGGGATAGCCTATAGGCACTCGGGTCTTTTTGTCTTTAAAGGGAAGGAAAAGGAATGCAACTATCCCGTTCCCAGATCTTTTCAAAAGAGTCTCTTGACCTGGTTTTAGCCAACATGAACGAAGGTGTCATGGTGGTCAACCAAAATTACCAGATCGAGTATATGAACCAGTCTTTGCGTGCCAATTTCGGCAACCAGATCGGGAAAAAATGTTACCAGACCATCAGCCATCAAAATTACCCCTGCCACTTTTGTCCTGTCCGTGAAATTATCAAAAAACATCACCGCTATTTTGACACTACCATCAGGGATGAACATGGCCAGATTTATGAGATCGAAGCCTTCCCGATACGGGACAGCAAGGGGCACAAAAAGGTAGTTGAAATAGTCAGGGATATTACTGAAAAATATAAAAGCTCAGCCAAATTATTCGAACAAGAACAATTTTTGGCTAATATCTCCCGTTTTTCGCGCGACGCCATCATTGCCGTTACCAGCCGGGGAAAATTTTCTTTTTGGAATAAGGGGGCAGAAGAATTATTTGGGTATAAAGCCAGGGAAATGATCGGCCAATCTGTCAGTAAATTGATACTGCAAGGTAAGTTTAAACAACTCAAGACTTTGGGCGAGAAAATAATAAGAAAAGGGTCGCTCAAGAATTATACGACCAAAGCAGTGACTAAAGATGGGGAAACAGTACCCATCAGCATTACTGCCAGTGTGATAAAAGATGCTAAACATAAGATTCAGGGATTTTCAGCTATTTTTAGCGATATCAGCGAATTGCGCCGCTATGAAGAAGCTTTGCTGAAGGAACGTAATAAACTGGAAGATATTTTTGAGGGGAGTGCTGACGGTATTACCATTACTGACCGGCATTATCGGGTCCAGTACATCAACAAATTCATGCGGGAACAATATCCAGGTAAGATATTGGGGAAGCAATGCTACCAGGTTTTTAATGCTCTCGACAAAATATGTCCCTGGTGTCCGGTACAGAAAACTTTTAAATCAGGAAGATCGACCATTGGCATTAGTGAAGATAAATTAGGCAGGTTTATGGAGATTAAATCCTCACCGATGAAAGATGCCTCAGGCCGGGTCGTGGCAGCGATAGAAATAGTCCGTGATGTTTCAAAGCGCATCAAGCTGGAACGGGAGATCGCCCGCTACCAGCAGATGGTAGAAAATTCATTTGATGGTATTATAATCGTTGATATGGACCGAATCATCCAGTATGCGAATTCAGCCGGGATAAAATTATTCGGGTATCAAAAGGCGTCTGAACTGATCGGCAAGCATGACTCTATTTTTGGGGAAGGTACCCCGGACGATCAGGAAGACCTGGGTAGCAAGATTACTAATATCGTCAATCAAAAAGGGCGCTGGATAGGCGAGATCTCCTCCCGGAAAAAAGACAATTCCTTAATTGATATTATGCTGTCCATCAGTCTGATTAAAGACAAAAAAGGATTGCCTATCGGCCATGCCTGCATTATCCATGATGTTACTAAAAGGAAGCAACACCAGCAGCAGATCAACTATCTGGCTAATATTGTCAGCCAGTCCCAGGATCCGATATTTACTACTGATTATTGCGGCAACATTATCACCTATAACCTGGCCTGTCACCAATTGACCGGCTATAACGATGCGGAGCTCCAGGGGAAGCCGTTGCCGGCACTGATCCCCAACTGCACCAATCATTTTGAAACTGCTTTACGTACAGACAAGTGTATTGGCCAGGAATCTGAAATAGTCACTAAAAAAGGCGAAATAGTACCTATTAATCTCTCTATGTTCGTATTAAGGAACAATGAAGGTAAGGTCATTGGGGCAGCTGGATTCATTGAAGATATCAGGGAAAAGAAGTATTTGCATGAGAAACTGAACCAGCATGAACGTTTGGCGGCCATCGGCAAGCTTGCTGCCGGACTAGCGCATGAAATAAATAATCCCCTGCTGGGAATTATGGGGTTGGCGCAGTTCCTCACGCAAAATGAAACTATCAAAAAACTGGGCGGTACGGAATTGGCCCGGATCGAACAGGAGATCTTTCGTTGCGTACGGATCATCGATAACCTTACTTACTTTGCCCAACCGCCGGAAACCGTGAAGATGAAATATAATATTAATACCCTGATCGATGAAGTACTGGTTAATATCAAAACCCAGCCGACTCTTACGAAGGTCAATATTATTACTAAGTACAACAGCTATCTTCCCAAGATCGCCATTGATTACGGCCAAATGCACCAGGCCATGAGTAATCTCCTCTTTAATGCCTGCCAGGCCAGCCAGCTTGACCAGGGGCAGGTAAAAATAACTACGGCTGTGGAGAAAGCCCATGACCAGAAGTTCATTAAAGTGAAGGTGGAGGACTCTGGCCAAGGAATGGCGCAAGAGGTGATCGACCGGATTTTCGATCCTTTCTCTTCCACTGATGAGGACACGAGCCAAGGTAGAGGCCTTAACCTTTCGGTAAGTTACAGTATTATCCAGGCTCATAAGGGCATGATTGATGTGGAAAGCCAGCCTGGCGCCGGTTCTGTGTACACGGTCAAAATCCCGATAGCTTGAGCGCTTTTCTCTCCGTTTTACCCTCCTGTTGAAAAAAATTACTTGACAAAACGATCAGATTTATGTAAATATAGATTATACAAGTTTGTGTTTTTTTTCACAAAGTTCGGTATTTTGATGAAGGAAATCCTATTATGAAGTTCATGACGCAGGAAAATTTTTTTCTTTTATTGGGAGAATTGCGGAATAATTACGAAGTTTTTTACCCCGTCAAAAAGAATGAGCGGCGTTTTTATCGCAAAGATAACGGCACCAACAGCGATATGGTGATCGGGGAAGTTCGTCCGGTTGAACCAGTGAAAGATTTTTTCACCAAAGCCAGGGAAAAAGTGGCTTCAGATTTTACCCCGGATATCCCCGGTGTAAGCGAGAGACCATATTGCCTGGTGGGCGTAAAAGCCTGCGATCTCAAGAGTTTTAAAATACAGGACTTTGTTTTTAGTAACCATGATTATCCGGATCCTTTTTATTTAAATAATCGGGAAAAGAACCTGATCATAGCCGCTGATTGCACCATAGCTATTGACACCTGTTTTTGCCTGGCTGTGGGCGTCAAACCGCATCCCGAAGAAAATTTTGACCTTAATCTTTCGTCTCTGGATGAAGGTATGGTAGTGGAAGTTGGTTCAGCCAAAGGCGAGGAAATCGTTAAACAGTATAACCATCTTTTTAGTGAGGCTAAAGAAGAGGTTGTAGCGGCCAGAAATAAACGGCGGGACCAGGTTATTAAAGAAGTGGAACAAAATATAAAGCAATATGATATCCCGCGGCAAGATCTTTATAAAGATATCGTGGAAAAAAATTACCAGGCGGCTATTTGGTCAGAGGAGGCCAAAACTTGCGTGGAATGCGGTGCCTGCAATACTATTTGCCCGACCTGTCATTGTTTCCTGCTCTATGACCAGGCTAAGGACCGCCAAAATGTGAGATTACGGGTAGTAGATTCCTGTTTGCATAAAAGTTTTGCCCGGGTAGCTGGCGGCGCCAATCCCCGGCCAAAATTGTGGATGAGATTAAGAAATAGATTTGAAAAGAAATTCGATTTTTTCCCTAAGGTCGCTGACCTCTATGCTTGTACCGGCTGTGGCCGCTGTATTTCCGCATGCCCGGCTAAAATAGATATCCGCAAAGTTTTAAGAAGGTTAGTAAATAATGAATAAGATGAATAATCCATACAGCTCAATAGCCGCCGAAGTGCTGGACGTTATCACCGAGAGCCAGACCATTAAAACCATCAAGCTGAAACCGCAGGAACCTATTAGTTTTGCGACCGGCCAGTTCATTGAATTAACTATCCCCGGAGTGGGAGAGGCTCCTTTTACTCCTTCTTCCCGCCCGGCTATTAAAGATACTTTGGAAGTAAGCGTAATGAAGGTAGGTAAAGTAACAGAAAAAATACATGAGCTGAAAAAAGGCGATATCGTCGGTGTACGGGGGCCTTTTGGCACCGGATACCCTCTGGATAAATTTAAAGGCAAGGAAATAGTGGTAGTCGGCGGTGGCTGCGGTTTTGCTCCGCTCAGGAGTTTGATGTACTCCTTTTTTGACCGGGCCGGCGAATATAAGAAATTATATTTTAGGGGTGGGTGTAAAACACCAAAAGATTTAGTATATCGGGATGAAACCAAGGAATGGGCTAAAAGGAAGGACCTGGATCTAAAGATTACCGTTGATGTAGGGGATGAGCAATGGCAGGGCCATGTTGGCCTGGTCACCACTATCTTAGATGACCTGGAAATGGACTTTGCCACCGGTATCGCCATTGTTTGCGGTCCGCCGATAATGATGAAATTTGCGACCCTGAAATTACTGGATATGGGTTTCCAGGATGAAAATGTATATCTTTCTATGGAAAAGAATATGTCCTGCGGCCTCGGTAAGTGCGGACATTGCCGCCTGGGCACTTATTATGCCTGTAAGGATGGTCCGGTATTTACGTATGATAAAATAAAAAATTTCCACGAGATCTGGGATTAAAATGACGGAAAAGATAAAAATTATAACCAGTACCGAAGAATTGCATCACGGCCAAGTCAATACTGGCCCGGTCAAAGGCAAAGATAAAAGGTTGTTCATTAATCTGGATGTCTGCGCCACCGGTAAATGCCAGAAATGCGAAATTAAATGCAGTTATCTTTATCACCCGGAAAACTGTGGCATTATTTCGGCGGTGGAATTAGCCACGTATAGCCTGGTCTGCCGGCGCTGTGAGGAACCTCATTGCGTTAAGGCCTGTCCGCAAGAAGCCCTGGAGCAGCAAAAGGATAAAAATAAATTATTGATCAGGCATAATTTGCGCTGCGTCAGCTGCAAGTCGTGTTCCCATGCCTGCCCTTATGGCACTATCTATCCGGAAAATGTACCGTTGCTTATTCACAACTGCGATTATTGTTTAGATAGAAGAAATACAAAGGATGAGCCGCTCTGTATAAGTTCCTGTCCGCACGGAGCTTTGCTTTTAGCCCAGGCAGATTTGGAACTTGATGAAAATACTTTTTTAGTCGGTAATAACCTTATCATTCATTCTACTCATTGGAAATGGGATAAAGCATGAGTTACCTGGGATCTTTACTGTTTTACGGATTTTTCCTGACAGCCTTCATCGGTCTCTTAGCCAGCTGGATTGACCGTAAAGTCACCGCCAGGGTGCAATACCGGGTGGGACCTCCTCTCTTACAGCCGTTCATTGATCTAGTTAAGCTTTTAGGTAAAGAAACCTTGATCCCGGCAGGTGTTTCGAAACCCGTTTTTTTACTGGCGCCTTTAATTGGTTTGGCCAGTGTTATCCTGGTATCAACTTTGCTATGGCTAAATAATCTGGCTCCGGCAGAAGGATTTGTCGGGGATTTGATCGTGGTCCTGTATCTTCTGATCCTGCCGTCTCTAAGTATAATTATCGGCGGTTTTGCATCCAAGAACCCTTATGCCAGTCTGGGTGCTTCCCGGGAGATAAAACTTATCTTGAGCTATGAATTGCCTTTTGTCTTGGCAGTATTGGTGCCGGTAATTAAATCCGGGTTTTACCTCAGGCTGGGGGATATTCTTGCCTACCAAACGCAGCAGGGGGTCATCATCGGAGAGTGGTCGGGTTTTTTGGCTCTAACCGTGGCTTTATTGTGCGTGCAAGCCAAGTTATCATTTGTTCCTTTTGATGTAGCCGAAGCAGAAACCGAAATAATTTCCGGTCCGTTAATTGAATATTCCGGACCGGCTTTAGCTCTCTTTAAATTGACCAGGAACATGCTCCTATTCGTTTTGCCATTTTTTTTAATGATATTATTCATGGGGGGATGGCATTTTACGGGGATGCATTCTTTGTATGGGGCTTTAAAATATGTGGGCCTGGTGGCTATCCTCACGGTAATACGTAATACCAATCCCCGGTTAAGAATAGACCAGGTCGTAAAATTTTTCTGGGGCCCGCTGACCTTGATCGCTATAATCGCTGTTTTATTAGCTTTGTGGGGCAAATAATTATGAGCGTTAAACTGGAAGCATTGTTAAAATCTCCCTGGGTATTTCACCTTTCTACGGGAAGCTGCAATAATTGCGATATAGAGATATTGGACTGTTTAACACCCAGATTTGATATTGAGCGTTTTGGGATGCTCTTGGTTGGCAGTATCAGACATGCCGATGTTTTATTAGTGACTGGTTCAGCTAACCGGAAATCCATGTCCCGGGTAAAAAAATTGTATGAACAGGTGCCCAAACCCTGTATAGTCGTAGCTATCGGTGAATGTTCGCTTTCCAGGGGAATGTTCATCCACAGCTATAACTGTCCGGTCCCGGTTGACCAGATCATTCCCGTTGATGTTTATATACC
The DNA here is from genome assembly GCA_964517965.1 of uncultured Clostridia bacterium. Classification (GTDB taxonomy): domain Bacteria; phylum CAYTYR01; class UBA6262; order UBA6262; family UBA6262; genus UBA6262. Next base: position 11,235 of record CAZFDO010000004.1, on the reverse strand, counting down.
CGGGTGTCCGCCTAAACCGGAAGCAATTATCGCGGGAGTGGTAAAACTCATAGAAAAGGTAAAAAACACAAAATGAACCCCGCCCTTCCTAAGAAGAATTAAAGGAAGAATTAGGGGATCGTACGAGTAAGAGAAATATTACATAACTTTAATTGTGGCTAAAAGTAGACCAGGAAAGGAAGAGCGGGGTGAAAAGAATAGAAGTATTAAAAACTTTAAAGGACCGGTTCGGGGCAGATATTAGCGCTGTTTTTGAACATTCAGACAAGAGATTATATCTGGAAATTAAACCAGCGATCTTGACTAAGATAGCTGTCTTTATTTTTAATGACCTGGGAGCCAGATTTAATATCGCTTCCGGGGTAGACCACAGGGAGCAGATCGAGATACTGTATCATTTTACCATGGAAGAAATCGACCTGGTCATCTCTCTCCGGGTGAAGCTGGATAAGGCCAAACTGGAAATTGAATCATTAACCGCGCTAATGAAGGGCGCTGATTGGATCGAAAGGGAAATTCATGAAATGTTCGGGGTGAATTTTATCGGTCATCCTAATTTAAAAAAATTGCTTCTGCCGGACGAGTGGCCGGAAGGTGTGTATCCATTGCGCCGGGACTATCAGGAATGGGATAAAACCGCTAAACGGGATAGGGGTGTTTGATGCCGAGGACTATTGTACCCATAGGACCATATCACCCGCTGCAAGAAGAGCCTGAATTCTTTACCCTTACAGTTGAAGGGGAAACAGTAGTGGATATAGACGTAAGCCTGGGCTATAACCACCGCGGGATCGAAAAACTGTCAGAAAGCAAAACCTTTGACCAGTCCACCTTCCTAGTGGAGAGAATCTGCGGTATCTGCTCTACCAGCCATCCTTTTGCTTTTGTCCAGGCCGTAGAGGATATTGCCCAGATCGAAGTGCCGGAGAGGGCTAAATTTATCCGGACAATCATTGCCGAAGGGGAACGGATCCATTCTCATTTATTATGGCTGGGGCTGGCCGGACATTTTCTCGGCTATAATACGGTCTATATGTGGGCCTGGAAACTGCGGGAAGAGATCCTGGATGTAATGGAGATCTTATCCGGTAACCGGAATAATTACGCGATGTTCAGGCCCGGCGGCGTAAGACGGGATATCAAAGCCGAGGATATTCCCCTCGTTATCAAGAAAATTGATTCCGTTGTGCCGACGCTGGAGATGCTAAAAAAAGCGGTAATTGATGATCCTGTCCTTCATGCCCGGACCAAAGGTATCGGGATTTTAACTAAAGAAGAAGCTATTAGTTATGGTGCTTTAGGGCCAACCAGCCGGGCTTCCGGTATAGCCAGGGATGTCAGAAAAGATTCGCCCTATGCTGCTTATGATATAGTAAAGTGGGATATGATCGTTACCCAGAACGGTGATGTTTTTGATAAAGTGGTCGTGAGGGTTTTAGAGACTTTCGAATCCATCAAAATGATAAAATGGTGTTTGCTTAACCTGCCTCCAGGGGAGATCGATGCCAAACTAAAGGGCATTCCTCCGGGTGAAGGGATCGGTCATATTGAAGCCCCGCGGGGAGAATGTTTCCATTATGTACTTAGTGACGGGACCAATCGTCCGGTTCGTCATAAAGTTAGAGCCCCGACCTTTATGAATCTACCTACTTATAAGGCCACGGTGGTCGGGGAGACTATTTCCGACGCCACGATTATTTTAGCGGCCATTGATCCCTGTTATTGTTGTACGGAAAGAATGGCAGTTGTTGACCGGAAAGGAAAAAAGATATTTAACGGAGAGGAATTGATCAGGCTTTCCCAGGAGAAAACAGCCAAGATAATAGGAGCTCTGAAATGAAAGATGAATTGCAAGACTCACTCTTGAAAATGTCCAAGGCCATTATGGAAATGGTGGACTTGGTCTATAAAGGTTTCATGGAGAATGATGCCCATTATTTGGACAGTGCTTTAAATAAAGAAAGGATCATTGATGATCTGGAAAAAGAGATCACCGCTTCTTTGGTTAAACCCTCCGGGGAGCTAAAAGACCTGGAGCGGAAAGAGTTGGTCTTACTGGGACACCTTGCCCAGAATTTCGAGCGCATGGGTGACGAGCTGCGTTATTTGATAGAGCGCATCGAAATAAAAATTGCTGAAAAATTAGTCTTCAGCGAGATAGGATTTAAACAGTATCAGGAAGTATTTGAAAAAATGCGCGGCTCCGTGACTTTGGTGGATAAATTCTTGGGCGAGAAAGCTATCGCCCTATTGGATCAGATCAAAAAGAACGGAGATGAAATGAAACAGTTGGTAGAGCAATATCGGGTTGAGCATCTTGACCGGCTTACCAGGGGGATTTGCCAGCCCCGGGCCGCTAATATTTTTTTTGACATGCTTGATTTTACCGGTAATATCGCTAGGCATTGCACGAATATTGCCAGGATCCATAAATAGCTTTAAGAGCGGGAACAAGAGGAAAAATGATTTTTCCAGCAGCTTATTTCAAATTCGATAACTTGTCTTATTTTGTGGGCTTGTTTGTTATGTTTTTTTCTTTGCTTATTACCCATTATTCCCTGGGTTATATGCGCAAAGCTAAAAACCTGCCTCTCTATTATCTGTATATTTTCCTCACTATGCTGGCTTCTTTAGGGGCGGTCTTTGCCAATAATCTGGTCCTGTTCATGGTGTTCTGGGGTTTCCTGGGATTACTGTTATATCTGCTGATCTCTTTTGGCGATAAAGAACATACCTCTGCTACGGCTAAAAAGGCTTTTATCATTATTGGCGGCACCGATGCTTTCATGTTGCTTGGCCTGGCCTTTATCTGGTATCTTACCGGCACTATGAAAATGGATGAGATGAGCATTGGCCTCAATTCCAATCTCGCGATAATCGCTTATCTGTGCCTGGCTGCCGGGGCCTTGGCCAAAGCCGGCGCTATGCCTTTTCATACCTGGGTTCCGGATACGGCCGAAGATGCTCCTGCTCCTGTTACTGCCTTCTTGCCAGCCTCTTTGGATAAGCTTTTAGGAATATATTTTCTGGCCCGGATAAGTCTTTATATGTTCAAGATGGAACCATTTATGAATAACATACTTATGGCTATAGGCAGTATCACGATCATTGCGGCAGTGATGATGGCTCTGGTACAACACGATTTTAGGCGACTTCTCGGGTATCACGCTGTGAGCCAGGTCGGTTATATGGTGTTAGGAATAGGGACCGGGACCTTAATAGGCATCGCCGGAGGCTTGTTCCATATGCTTAACCATGCCATCTATAAATCATGTCTCTTCCTTTCCGGCGGTTCGGTGGAGAAGAAAACCGGGACCGGCGACCTGGATAAACTGGGCGGCTTAGCCAAGTTAATGCCGATTACCTTCGTAACGTTTCTGATTGCGTCTTTGGCTATTTCCGGTGTTCCTCCTTTCAACGGGTTTGCCTCAAAGTGGATGATTTATCAAGGGATAGTCGAATCCGGAAAAAGCGGAGGATATCTCTGGATCGTCTGGCTGACGGCAGCCATGTTTGGCAGTGCTCTCACCCTGGCTAGTTTTTTAAAATTAATTCATGCCATTTTTTTAGGGCAGCAGTCTAAAGAACAGCAGCAAGCAAAAGCGGCAAAAGGAGAGGTCAGCCCGCACATGTGGATACCGGCTGTGCTGCTGGCGGGATTATGCATATTATTCGGAGTATTTGCCTATAGTCTGCCATTAAAAATGTTCATCCTGCCCAGCCTGGAAAAAGAATTGTTTTTCTCCGGGATCTGGAATTCCAGCCTGGCGACTTTATTGCTCATTGCCGGTTTAATTATAGGCTGTATTATTTATTTATGGGGGTCGATAACCAAGACCAGGACCACCGCTAGTTTCATTGGCGGAGAAGAGCTAGCGAGTCATCCGGAGATGAGACTTTCCGGCGCAGAATTTTATAACACTATAGAAAAGACCTGGTTCCTGGAAAGGATCTATAGTGCCGCGAAAAGAAAATATTTTGACATCTATGAAATAGGGTCAAGGGCCACCTTTGGCTTCAATAAGATACTGCGCTATCTGCATAACGGGGTGTTGCCTACTTATTTGGCCTGGTGCCTGCTGGGGATGATTATTCTTTTTATTATTTTATCGAGGTAAACAGTGTTTGAACTGTACATTTTATTAGTTTTTATGATCATCGGAGCGATAATCGCTGTAGAACTGGAAGACCTCCTCTCGTCGGTGATTGCGGTCGGAGCTGTGGGCTTAGGCCTGTCTATGGTTTTTTTGATCCTTAAAGCTCCTGACCTGGCTATTACCCAGTTAGTGGTAGAGATATTGATCCTGATAATTCTAATTAGGGCGACCATTAAAAAAGATCTTCCATTTTCGACATCCGGCCGTTGGGTTTTTAATACTTTCATTACTGTAGCTTTTGTAATAGTCTTTCTAATGGTGGCGCTGAAAGCATTTATTGATCTGCCGGAATTCGGCTTCCCGCTGATGCGGATTTCCCATACCTACATCAAGGACGCCATCGCCAAGACCGGTGCTACTAATGTCGTCTCAGCCATTATTCTTGATTTTCGCGCTTATGATACTTTGGGTGAGGCTACGATCCTGTTTACTGCAGTTGTCGGTGTTTGGACAGTGATGCGGCGTATTGGCAGAAAAAAGGGAAATAGCGAAGGAGAAGAAGATGTCTAAGGAACGCCAGCCGGGTATGTCTCTGATCGTAAAGTCTATCACCCGGCTTACTATTGGATTGATCTTGCTTTACGGGATCTATATTGTTTTGCACGGCCACATCTCTCCCGGCGGGGGTTTTGCCGGTGGCGTAATTATCGCGCTCTCTCTCTTCCTGCTGATGCTGGCTTTTGGCAAAGACATCGCCTTTAAAAAGATACCGGCAGAATTAGATTCATTTTTTGAGACTTTAGGAGCGCTGATGTTCCTTAGTATTGCCTTAATGGGCTTCAGCAAAGGTTATTTCTTCGCTAATTTTTTCACCTCCAAGGGGAACCCTTTCACTCTGTTCAGTGCCGGGATCATTCCTTTGGCCAATATCGCCATATGTTTTAAGGTCGGGGCAGGGATTTTTGCCATTTTCATAGTCCTCGCACTCCTTAGGCTGGATGAGGAGAAGAAACCATGACCATCTACCTGCTTTGCTTGGTGCTTTTTTGCGTTGGTTTGTACGGAGTTTTACGCAAACGCAATATCATTAAAATAATAGTTAGCATAGGCATCATGGAATATGCCGTTAATCTGTTTTTTATCCTGGTCGGCTATCGCCTAAATGGACGGGCACCAATATTCGCATCGGATCAGGCCATAGTGAATATGGTTGACCCGCTGCCTCAGGCTTTAGTGTTAACCACGATCGTTATCGGATTGGCGACGACTGCTTTGCTGGTAGGCCTGGCTCTGAGAATATATGAAAAGTACGGCACCTTTGATATTACCAAAATAAGAGCGCTAAAAGGATGATCATGTCGGTGCAGATAGTGCCATTTTTTGTTATTATACCTTTGGGAGGAGCTTTTCTGCTTTCCTTCCTGGGGAAGAAAATAAAGGGCCTGCCGGATATTTTTGGCTTTATAATTACTTTAGTTTTGCTACTGCTGTCATTATGGGCTGTCCGGATAAATTATTTATCGGGAACGCTGGTCTATAGTGTTGGCGGATGGAAACCGCCTATCGGCATAGGGTTGGTATTGGACGGTCTGACGGCTTTTATGTTGGTGACTGTTAATTTGGTGACTTTCTTGATCGCTATATATTCAGTGAATTATATGGAAAAATATACGGCTAAAGTGTATTTTTACACTTTATTTTTATTAATGTTAGCCGGTATGAACGGACTGATCATTACCGGTGATCTTTTTAACCTTTTTGTCTTCCTGGAAATTGCCTCAGTGGCTAGTTACGCCCTGGTAGCCTTTGGGACAGAAAAACACGAACTGGAAGCAGCTTTTAAATATTCTGTTATGGGTACTATAGGAGCCCTGTTTGTGCTATTAGGTATTGCCCTGCTTTACAGCTATACTTCGACATTAAATATGGCGGACATGGCTAATGTATTAGCCCAAAAAGAAGGTAACAGCATAACCCTTTTAGTAACGGTCCTATTTATTATGGGTTTTGGTTTAAAAGCCGCCATTGTCCCGTTCCATGCCTGGCTGCCTGATGCCCACCCCTCGGCGCCGGCACCCATTTCAGCGATGTTATCCGGAGTGTTGATAAAATCACTCGGTGTTTATGCCATGGCCAGAGTATTTTTCAATATTTTTGGCCTGACGCCGACTCTTTCCGGGATACTGATGTTTTTGGGTGCGCTGTCCATGGTTATCGGTGTGTTTTTAGCTATCGGGCAATGGGATTTTAAGCGGCTCTTAGCCTATCATTCCATCAGCCAGATAGGATATGTCATTCTGGGCCTTGGCTTAGGGACCCCATTAGGCATCATAGGGGGACTATTCCATCTCTTTAACCACTCGGTCTTTAAATCGCTCCTGTTCTTGAATTCCGGAGCAATAGAATATGCTACCGGTACCCGCAACCTTAAGAAGATGGGTGGATTAAGCGAGAAAATGCCGGTAACAGGAGTAACCACCTTCATCGCCTCAATGTCCATAGCCGGTATTCCCCCGTTCAGCGGTTTTTGGAGCAAATTGATCATTATTATCGCGCTGGTGCAGGCCGGCAGGTTCGGTTATGCTTTTTGGGCAGTTTTGGCCAGCTTGATGACCCTGGCTTCTTTTACTAAAGTTATGAAGTATGCTTTTATGGGACCGGTAAATGAAAGTAGTAAAGAAACAAAGGAAGTCCCCTTGTTTATGAAGTTATCCATGGTTGCCTTGGCCATCATTTGCGTAGCTGGTGGACTGTTATTGCTTCCCGGCCTTAAGAGGGCCTTTCTCCAGCCGGCGGCAGCTGTTTTGAGCGCAGGGACTGACTACGCTACCACAGTTTTCACAGGATTGAACAAATGAAAAGCCGAATAGTATTATTTATTGTCGCTTTATTGATCTGGAGCCTGCTGAACTGGGTGCCGAGTTGGCAACATTTGATAGTCGGCGTTTTTGTAGCGGTTTTTATTGCTTTTATGACCGGAGACTTTTTTGTTTCGCGTCCGCATATCCTGAAACATCCCCACCGATATTTTTATTTTGTATTTTATTATATACCGGTATTTTTATGGGAATGCTTGAAGGCGAATCTGGATGTGGCTTATCGCGTACTGCATCCTAAGTTGCCTATTAATCCCGGGATTGTCAAGGTGCACACTACTTTAAAGACAGATATAGCTTTGACTTTCCTGGCAAATTCCATCACCTTGACTCCGGGTACTATGGTCGTTGATATCGACGAAGACAAAGGGGTTCTTTACGTTCACTGGATCGATGTCAAAGCTAAGGACATGGAAACAGCCACTAAAATTATTGTTGAACCGTTTGAGCATATTCTGAAAAAAATATTTGACTGAAGGTTAAAAATGAAAACAGTAAAATGGACTATTGAAGTGCTGGTCTTAGCGGTGATCGTGGCCTTAATAGTTATCAAGCCCTGGCCTTTTTTGTTCTATCACCAACTTCCTTACATAGAGTTTGTGAATAGGGCTGTCTATATCATTATTTTGGGCAGTTTCCTGTGCCTGTTTCGTATCTTAAGAGGACCAACCGGTGCTGACCGGATAGTGGCTACAGACATTTTAGGCATACTGATAGTCGGCATGTGCGGGGTACTGGCGATATCTACCGGCCGTTCATGGTATATTGATATAGGGATCGCCTGGGCTCTGCAAAGTTATGTCAGTACATTAGCCCTGTCCAAGTATCTGGAAGGAAAAGGATTTGACGAGTAGAGGTGACGATGAATACTAACTTAGGCCTTGTTTTGATTGGAATAGGATTGGCTTTTGATCTTTTTGGCTGTCTTGGGTTAGTGCGGCTGCCGGACGTTTATAACCGCCTGCAAGCAGCTACTAAATGTGTCACCCTCGGTACCTGTAGCATATTATTCGGGGTATTTTTAATTACTGGTTTTACCGGCACAGGAATTAAAGCGCTCTTATGCATTATTTTCCTGATACTTACTGCGCCGGTCGCGGCGCATGCTATTTCCAGGGGAGCGCATCGGGCCGGAGTTAAGCTTTGGGAGAGCAGCGTAGTAGATAAGTATCAAGAAGATAAAGAAGGGGAATCGCCCCGCTCTTCCTAAAAGATTAAGGAAGAATAGGGGTATCATAGAAGTTAAGAGTGATAAAGTAAAAGTAAGCCGGGAAAGGAAGAGCGGGGTGAAATATCCTAAAATTAGAGAGTTAGTAGAAGCTATCAGGGCGGTAATAAAAGGTCCCTATACGTCCAGGTTCCCCAAAGAGCCTCATCAGCCGCACCGTAATTTTCGCGGTCAGCCAAAGTTTAATGACCAGAAGTGTGTTGGGTGCCTGGCCTGCCAGGAAGTTTGTCCGGTAGAGGCTATTGATCATGTCGACGATGTCAAAGACGTCACGCACCCGCTCAGGAACATGATCCACTATACGGATACGTGTATTTTCTGCGGCCAGTGCGAGGCTGCTTGCATTGCTGATCATGAAGGTATTAAATTATCCACAGATTGGGAACTTTCGTTCTTTAACCGGAAGAATGATTCATTTGAAACCATCACTAAGGAATTGCAGTTGTGCGAGATATGCGGTTCAGTCATCGCTTGTAAAGACCATTTAAAATGGATAGTGGAAAAGATCGGCGAATTGACTTATTCCAGTCCCACCTTATATCTGTCTCGTCTAAAAGAGCTTGGGGTTGTCGATGATAATGTGGTTTCCGTCCTGAAGGATTATGGTCGCTCAGATAGAGTCAAGATCCTCTGTACCCGCTGCAGGAGAGAAACAACTCTTACCGAAAAGTGATATTCTTCCAGGTTAAAAAGTAAAGCCAACTCAATTGAAAACAAAGGACGGAAAGCATATTTTTAAAGATATTCTAAAAGGAAAAGTTGTTATTATCGGCATCGGTAATCCTTTGCGGGGTGACGATGGTTTTGGGCCGGCTCTGATCAACAGGATCAAAGGTAAAATCAAGAGCGTTTGTTTTGATGTAGGCAGTGCTCCGGAAAATTATTTAGGGAAAATAATCTCTGAGAAACCGGACACTCTGTTGATCGTTGATGCTGCCCATCTGGGTTTAGCGCCGGGTGCCTACCGGATACTGGGAGCGGCCGATCTCCAACCCAGTGGTTTAAGTACGCATGACTTTGCCCCTAATTTGATTCTTCATTACCTGCAAGCGCAGCTGACCGGGACCAGGATCTATATTCTCGGCGTTCAGCCCCTGAATATTCGCCTGGGAGAAAAATTGTCTGCGCCAATAAAAAGAACCTTGACCAGATTCTCGCAAGAAATAATCAATAAATTAAAGGAAGACAGTTATGCATGAGACTCATCTTATAAAACCGATCATCGAAGGTATCAACCAGCATGCCCAGAAAGAAAAAGCCAGGGCCGTGACCACCATAAGGCTAAAGGTGGGACTGCTGAACGGAATAAAGGAAGAATCGTTCAGGGAAACTTTCAGCATCTTAGCCAAAGGGACTCTCCTGGAAAAAGCGGCGCTGGAAATAGTCTTTCATCCCGGGACCATAGTGCAGGTTCTATCTTTCGATATTGAGTGAGCAGAGCAGATGTGTTATACCATTCCAGGAAAAGTAGAACTTATAGAAGACCGGATCGTAACTGTTAACTACTTCGGCGAGAAGAAGCAGGCTTATAACGATTTTTTCCAGCTTTCGCTGGGCGATTATATTTACGCCCAGGGCGGTTACGTGGTTCAAAAAGTATCTCCCCGTGAGGCTGAGGAAGTGCTGCAGGCCTGGCAGGAATTGTTTTTTGAATTGAAGGAACTGGACGCCAAACTGGCTAATTTGAATTTTAGAAGCAAGGGTAGGGATGAGAAACTGACCGGACTGCTGAATGATATTTTAACCGGTCAGGCACTTAGCGAAGAAAAAGCCCTGTATTTACTGCACTTAACCGATCCGCAACAACAAGAAATGATCTTCCAGACTGCCAATTATTTGCGCCAGAAGTATCAAAGCAATTCCTCTTGTATCCATGGGATCATTGAGATTTCTAATTATTGCCGCCGGAATTGCCATTACTGTGGTATTTCCACGTTCAATCAACAGCTTAAGCGGTATCGGCTGACCAGAGAAGAAATTCTGGCAGCAGCGACAGAGGCAGTGCATAAGTATGGCTTTAAGGCTATCCTTCTGCAAAGCGGCGAGGATCCAGGCTATAGTCTGCAGGATTTAACCGAGATCATTGCCGAGATCCGCGCTAAGTTGCCAGTACTAATATTTATTAGCTTTGGCGAGATAGGATTGGCTGGTTTAGAGCAGTTGTATCAAGCCGGCGCCCGGGGTATCTTGTTGCGGTTTGAAACGTCTAATCCCAGGCTCTATGCAGAGTTACATCCGGGATATGACCTGGCTTCGCGGTTAGAACATATCAGGAAAGCCTACGAAATAGGTTATCTGGTCATGACCGGCAGTTTAATTGGCCTGCCGGGACAGACAGAAGAGGACATAATTAAGGATCTCTTTTTAGCCAGGGACTTGAAGGCGGAAATGTTCAGTTTCGGGCCATTCATACCACATCCGCAGACTCCTTTGGCTGATTCCCCTAAGCCGGGAGAAGAACTTATGCTCAAAGCCATAGCCATCGCCAGGTTGATCGATCCGGAGCAAGCGAAGATCCTGATCACTACTGGTTTTGAAACTATCAGTGACCAAGCCAGGAAAAGAGGCTTTTTGGCCGGCGCTAATTCCCTGATGTTGAACTTGACCCCAGTACGTTACCGCCAGTTATATAATATTTACCCTCACCGGGCGCATGATGAGGAAGAGATCAGCAGCCAAATTGACCAGGCCGTGGCGCTCCTAAAAAGTATCGGCCGGGCACCTACTGATCTCGGAGTCAAGATATGAAGACAAAACGGGGTCGTTATTTAAGTCTTTATACAGTAAAAAGGCTGTGCTTATATTTAAGAGATCTGAAAAAATTAAAGGAGTCGGGTAAGAAAATCATCTCTTCCTCCAGTATAACCGAAAGTTTGAACGTAGCTGCCTCCCAATTCCGCAAAGATCTTTCTTGTTATGGCGAATTTGGCAAAAGAGGAGTGGGTTATGATGTTGATTTTTTGATAAAAAAAATAGAAGATATATTAGGCACATCCAAAGTCTGGAAAATTGCCTTGATCGGTTTGGGAAGATT
>CAZFDO010000003.1:0-25131 GCA_964517965.1 uncultured Clostridia bacterium | reverse complement strand
TCAGCCATATAGTTTACCGCAAATTTAATAGCAGTCCCCCCAGGGTAGCGGTCACTTATCCCAATGGCGGGGAATCATTGAACGGTACAATCAATGTTACAGCTGATGCTAGTGATGCTGATTCAAGTATCAGCAGCGTCTCTTTCTATTATACAGCGGATAACGGCGTTACCTCTACCTTGATAGGTATGGATGATAGCGCGCCATACGCGTTAAATTGGGATACCACTAAAATTGTCCGTGGCTATGAAAATTATAAGATCAAGGCCATAGTCACCAGCGCTGACGGCGGACAGGGCACGGATCTTTCTGATGAATCTTTTTTCGTGAATAAATACGCGGATGATACCACGTTTAACAGATATACCTTTGTCACGGATACGACAGCTACCTGTTATAAGGGCAGTACGTCCAGCTTTCCACTGACCACTGAAACTAATGTCGGCACCCTTGTAATTGATACCAGTGCCCTGCAGAATGCCGATGGAACGTATGAATCAGCAACTGATACAGTGGCCAGCTATACCTATATGAAGTTTAATTTTAAGATCACGGATGTAGTGGCCAATATTACCTATTTCCGGGTGTATTGGAGAGGCGAAATCATTACTCCCGGCAGCGGAATATATCTATACTTATGGAACAAGACCCTGGGACGTTACGACTTTATTGATGGTTTTGGCTACAGTACAGACAGAGGCGGGGTTCAAGAGATAGACAAAAAAATGGACCTGTCTTCAGTTACCATAGCTGATTACATCAAGGCTGACGGGACTGTGCAGGTTCTCGCCGAAACTACTGGCAACGGCAGTGCCTTTCAATCACCACCCATAGGAATATCCACGGATTATATCAGACTGGATGTTTCCTCTGATGTGACTCCTCCGGCTGCGATTACGAATCTGCAGGCAGTACCCGGCACGAGAAGAGGAGAATTGATCCTGACCTGGACTGCTCCGGGAGACGATGGCAATATACGCACCGCCACTGATTACCTGGTCAAGTATGGGACCTCTACCTTTAGCGGGGCAGAGTGGAGCGCGAGTTATCTGACCAGTATTTCCAGCGCTACTCTTCCCGTTCCCCAGGAAGCAGGCAACACAGAAACGTACACGGTGACTGGCTTGACTCCGGATGTCAGATACTGGTTTGGCATTAAAACCGAGGATGAAGTCCCGAATACCAGCCTGATCGACACTACCAGCCCGCAAGCCAACTCATTACCCAAGGGCAATACCTTGCCGGTGGTGGCAATATCCGCAATCACCACCCCGCAGGCAGAGGATATCACTATCAACTATACACTCTCTGATTTTGATGCTGACACCTGTACTATTAATGTCTCTTATAGTCTTGATGGCGGAGTGACCTTTGTCAGCGCGACTAAAGGCAGCGGGGGCAATAATGTGACTGGGTTGACTACAAATTCAGCTGCAGCGACCAGTTATACCTTTGTCTGGGATTCCCTGACTGATATCGGCCTGGCCTATAACGAAACAGCGCAAATACGTATCAGCGCCAATGACGGATATGGTACGGGGACTGCCGCCTCTACCGGCAATTTCACCGTAGATAACCTGGAGAACCTGGATATAATAACCGACGATTTCTCTTATCCTAATCCCTATAAACCGAAGCTGGGACTCTTGACTATCCGCTATGTTTTAAATGAAGATAAAGCGGTAACAATCTCTTTATATAATATATATGGCGAATTACTGAAAGAAACAAATTATGATTCAGGTAGTGTCGGCGGGGCTAGGGGTGTAAACAAGGTCACCTGGGATGGCAAGAACAGCGGAAACGAAGCAGTGGCCAGCGGCGTCTACCTGATCCATATCAAAGCCGAAGGCTTTGAGAAAACCAGTAAGGTAGCGCTGATAAAATAGTAGTTGACAGAAGACGGATCTTATGGAACTTTTATGATGGGAAGAACTGTATAATGGGGTGGTCAAATATGAAAAAGCCGCGCATCGCCGAAATGTGCCCGGATTCAATCAGTAAAATATTTTATCTTTTTGTATTGGCAGTAGTTTTTAGTACTGCCATTTTTGTTTGTCCTGCGCAGGCAGTCAATTACTGGGTAAGTAATGCCGGTAATGACGCGAATATAGGTACTACCCCGGCGACTGCTTTCAAGAGCCTGCAGAGAGGTGCTAATGCCGCTACTGCTTCAGGAGATGTGATCAATGTTATGGACGGTACCTATTCATATTGGGATAACCAACCCTTGTGTGATGCAGCCAGGGCGATCACCGGTGATAATTACATGGCTGTATGCATGCTGTTCTATAGCGGGGTCACCCTGAAAGCCCAGAACCGCGGTATGGCCAAGATCATCGGTTCTCTCGAAAGTTTTGGCGGTGCTGTTTGTGCCGGTATTGAGATTTGGGGCGGAGCACCCTTAAACCAGGGCAAGAACATTACGATAGACGGCTTTGAGATAGACGGGCGGGATGCCGGTATGGTCAGGCGGCTCCAAGATGGTATTTGCCTGAATACCAGCGCCCAAAACAATATTATCCAATATAATAAAGTCCATCATTGCTCCAGGAACGGTATCAGCATAGGCAAGACTGTCGGTGGCGGCTTTGACCAGGATTCCCATGGCAGATGTGATAATTCAACGGTAACAAATAATGAAAGTTATGATAATTCAGTTGTGGGTATATATTCATATGCCACCGTAGGAACTAATCTTTATAAGAATATATGTTATAATAATCAATCTGGGATCAGATTTTATGCTAAAGGATACCGTGGCGGCGGCGGGCATGGAGCTAATGTAGCCCGGTGTTATGTCAGGTACAATATTTGTTATAATAATACTAAGAACGGTTTTGAATCATACTATAAAAACGAGAATGGGCCCCCTAATGCTTTTGGCGGAGTGCTCCCAGCCGATATAGTTATAGAACATTGTACTTTTGCCAATAATCCAAAGGGGATAGAGAGCCTGGCAAGTTATGTTGTAGTTACCCACACTATTATTGCCAACAGTTCAATTATTGGCATAGATGCAAATCCCTCCTGGGGAGCTAATGAATATCGCATTTATTGTGGACATGAAGGGAATAATAATGGCTACTCTGTTTGGATGCCGGCTTATTGCAACACTTCTAATAATAATGGGCAAGGAGCCTTCAACGATGCTGCTGGCCGCTTTGTAATAGATAATACATGGTTTAGTGAGCAAATAGATATTGACCCGCAGTTCCTGGCTACCGCTACGGGAGTCTGGGCTACGGCGTATGAATTGAAAAATAAATATACGCCGGCTAGAGTTGATACCGGACAGGTTGTGACCAGCCCTTGTATCGATCATGGCGGCGAAGGTGAAGTTGCTCCTGATCTTATCAGTGATATAGGAGCTCACCGGAATTCGAGTTTTTCTACAAATTATATCGGCTATCCTGATCCGCCGAGCAATCTTGGCGGTTATATAAGCGGCAGTTGGTATAACACCAGATACGCTAATCTTTCTTTTAATTTAAAAGATCCGGTAGTACCTGCCAGCGCGGAAAATGTGAGATTTAGATATCAAATGAAATATGAATCCGCAGATTTCTCCGCTCCTACCTTTGATTATACAGATATTGTATGGAAAACCAGTCCTTATCCGGTAGCGGTAAGCACTACTACAAGCTCAATAATGGCAAACTGCTCTGAAGGCCAGTATCGCTGGCGGGTCTATACCCAGGATTATGTTACCAATGTAAGCACCTGGAGTGTCGCTAATGCTGGGGCTATCGCTTTTGGCGTTGATATCACTACACCGACAGTAATCAATGACCTGTTCGGAACTACCACTATGGGAGCATCCAGCGCGACCTTGACCTGGAGTGATGTAGATGATTCACCTCCTAAGACTGTCCCATACACGCTATCAAGGGTAAGCAAAGTAGAGACATACAATATCTATCGCAGTACTATTTCTTTTTTCACATCTGGCTTGTCTGAGGATGACTTTAAAGCTATGGTTATCGCCGCTGGTATTGCTACCAACCAGCAAAGCACAATGATAGTAGAGCCACGCGGCGCCGGGTTAGCAGGCACGCCGCATACTCCTTATATCGATGGCCTGGTAGTAGGAGATGATTTACTGACTACCCAAACTTATTATTATTACGTGAACAGCCTTGATTATGCCGGCAATGAAT
This sequence comes from uncultured Clostridia bacterium, assembly GCA_964517965.1. Classification (GTDB taxonomy): domain Bacteria; phylum CAYTYR01; class UBA6262; order UBA6262; family UBA6262; genus UBA6262. The sequence continues at coordinate 20,971 of CAZFDO010000003.1, read as the reverse complement.
CCATACTAGGCAATGAAGTCATAATCAACCCAGGTAATCCTGGCGGCGGCGGCGACCTGGAATATATATATGATCCAGCTATGGATAAGCCATGTTATGGGGCGGCTCTGCCTACTCCAAACGAACTGTATTTAGAAGTAGTTGCTGGCACCAGTCTTAGTATGGCTACACCTAATGACCAGACTATGAGTATCAGCAATGATTTAAGTGTCAGGCATTATGCCAGGATCAAGAAAGTCCCGCCAGTAGGAGTGTTTACTGAATGCATACGATTCTACTACACTGTAGGAACATTCTCGACGGCGGTTAATACTAATGTTGATGTTGGCCCAGACAACCTTTGTTTTGATGGTATAGAGTATGATGATAATATTGACGGTTATAAATATTTTTATGCGGATTTCCCATCTGACATTCATGCCTGTGGCGACTCACCATGGAATGCTGGGACGCCTTATGGCGTGGTAGGGGTCAGGGTGTCTGGCTGCCAGGCGGATAAGGATCCGGCTCTTGATGCCAACTGGATCACGGCCGATGATGACAACTCATATACCTATTATGTCAGAAAGATCGCCGGCTGTGACGCCAGTCATCCCGGGGAACTAAATAATGATGTCAGGACTGAAGCTATGAAGCATGATTGGAACGCTGATTTGGCTAACAGTCCTCCCGATGTCAGAAAATATTTTATGCCTGACGGAACCGCGACTGTGGATCAAGCCAGGTGTTTAGCGGCTAACCATAGTACAGATCCAACTATCGGCGATGGCCGGCCGGATATTTTCTTAGATGAAATACCTGAACTATTCCTGCGTTTTGCCTATGGTGACGGCGACGGGGGAAATAATAATTATGAGATGACTTATCGTTGTCAAAACGGGCCAACAGGCAGTATAAATTGGACGAATGTCAGTTGGCCGAGTGTCAATATAAGTAGTTCTTCAGTAATTGATAATGCCGCGGACAATAGTTTTGCCGTTGGTTATTCTACTCCATCGGGTTTCTATGGCCATTATGGCATGCTCCGATTCAGTAATATAGCTGTATTGAGGACTATTCCGGAGTCTGCAGCTGTGGAATATTATTTTAAGATAAAAGATGGCAACAAAGATGTCTTTTGCTACGCGGGAGCAGGTGGAGTAGCACTTAACCAAGGAACTGCGCGTGGTACTCCTTTTATTTATGATATCCTGCAGGATGATCTTTCCCGTCCGCAAGTTTATAACTATACGGCTGGTCCAATGGTCCCTGGCCCGCAAAACAGGCAAGGCAGTACTATCGCCTGGGCTGATGGCGACGGTGAATGGTCCAGAGGTGGTACTTACTCTGTGCGAGTAGCATTACAGGATCTTAAGAGCGGCGGTTCTGATATATATGGTATTACTGGTTTTAATAATGTAATTAGCGGCCGTAGCGGAGATAGCGGGATTCGCACAGATATAACCGCTACAGGTACAATAGCTAATCCGGTGCATGACACAAGAGTTTATTACAGGTTTAGTAGTACAGCTCTTACTGGACATTCGGCTACATACGGCGGAGATAGTAATTACTCTAATTTAGGTGATGCAGCTGCGGAGAATATTACGGCGCAAGAATGCGGCGATGCGGCGAATAATTTTGACGGATTTGTTACTTTAAGGGCCGTGGCTGGCACTCTAGATGCTTGGGGCAATGGACTTTATGAAGGGTCCTTCACATTAGGAGCTACCAACCAATTTATTTATTACCGGATATATGCCTGCAATAATGATTTTGATCCGCAGGCTTTTGTCACTGCTTCGACGAATACCTTTACTAGTGTAGGAGCTCCAGCTCCGAATGGCGCGCATTTAGCTACCGGGGCCGCGGTAGCCGGTCTGCCGACAGATCCCGCTAATCGCGAACTTGACCGCGATCATGGCTGGGTAACGCCGACCAGGTATGGCGGAAGTATCTCTGGCGCACGGTTTATCAGGATTACTTCCGAAGCAGATTTTAACGGCACGAAAAAAGTAGTTATCACCGATGTCTCTACTGAAGACGATAGAGTGGGTAATATTATTTCTCACGAGATCAGAAATCCCCTGCCCTGATTTTTATTTAATGCAATAAAGCCTGTGGGCAGAGAATATCGGCGTAGTGTCGTGGAATATTAATAAAATAAATCTTGACAATAAATAGTGATTATGTTAATTTAAATACAAGAAAGGTGGTCGAAAAGGAGACCCTATACATATGAAAAATTTGAAACCCAGCTTTGATGCAGTAGGTATTGACATTGGAACTCATACCATTAAAATTGCCTACCTGAAAAATGACACGCTCGCCAAGTTAGGTTTACGCGAAATCAGTCCTGACACCGCTCTTACTTCCATGCCCGCCGAAGAGAAAGATAAGCTCATCGTCAATGTTTTAAAGCAAGTGATCGCCGAAAACCAGGTCAGCATTAAAAAAGCCATTATTTCCATCAGTGGCGATGCAGTCGTGGTTCGTTATATCATCTTGCCGAAAATGTCCCAGAAAGATCTCGAGACCACGATCAAATTTGAGGCTGAGCCGTATATTTCCTTCCCTATTGACCAGGCGATCCTGGATTTTCAGATCCTGGGCGACAATGAAGAAGAAGAGACCAAGCGGATGGATGTGCTGCTGGTCGCTGGTAAAAAAGATCTGATCGAACGGCAAGTCAATATTATCAAAAATGTCGGCTTGCGGCCGATACTTATCGATGTAGATTCCTTTGCCCTGGAAAACCTTTTTGATTATAATGCGGGAGAGGATACTAATACCGGCAGTATTGTCTTGTTGAATATCGGGGCGACCTTTACCAATATTAATATTATCGAGAATGGCGTGTCCCGTTTTACCCGCGACGTATCGATTGCCGGGAATAACCTCACTAAAGCTTTGCAAAGAGATTTGCGGCTTGATTATGCAAAAGCGGAAGAATTGAAAAAAACCAAAGGCATTATCCTGACCGAAGATGAAGAAGCGGATAAAGAATCAGAACAAATATCCGATATCATCAAGCCGGTTTTCCATGAATTACTGGGTGAAATACGCCGCTCCCTTGATTATTACCAGGCCCAATCCAGCGACCGTTCCCTGAAAAAGATCATCTTGAACGGCGGAACGTCAAAAATCAAAGGCATCGAAAAGATCATCACCCAGGAAACTAAATTACCGGTCGAGAAGATCAATCCTTTCGAGAAAGTCAAATTAGGCCTGAAAAATATTTCTAATGAACAACTCGACGATATGCAACCATCCTTTTCTGTTTGTATGGGCCTGGCTCTTAGGGTCAGAAGCTAATAAAACGAGGTGAGAGATAATCTATGATCAAAATTAACTTATTGCCGCGGGATATGCAGCGAGAAGAAGGGGCCAAAAAACAAGCTCAGCTAGCATTGCTGAGCATTATTTTGGTGATCTGCCTGCTTTTGGTTTGGTATGTAAGTTTGTATACCAGCCTCATTAAAAAGCAGAAAGAACTGAAAACTGCAGAAGAAGAGTTAGAGAAGGTGAGCGTTTTAGTGGCGGCTGTAGAGCAGAAGAAACTGCAGAAAGAGGCTCTGGACCGCAAATGGGGAGTCGTAGAAAAACTCCTGCAAGGCAGATTTAAATGGGCCATGATCATGGATGAATTGCAAAAAAGCTTGCCCAAGAACATCTGGCTCACGAGTATGCAGGGGACTAAAACTGAAATCGGCAACCTGATCACTATCAACGGCATGTCCTTTGACCATTTTGCGATCGCTGATTTTGTCACCAGCATGGAAGACAATGAATATTTTGAAAACGTAGAACTGCTCAGTATCACGGAAGCTAGCGGGGGTGATAAGAATACCCGTACTACGTTGAATTTTAATGTTACTTTGACCAGTAAATTATAGCATCAATGCCAGCGGTTAAAAGGAGGATATCCTGGTGAAAATTGGAGATAAGAAAAATCTACAAAAAAAACAAGTATTGATCATGGCCGTAGTAATGAGTGTGGTTATTTTGTTTTTATTTAAAAATTTTGCCTATGACACTCTGAACTCCAAGATCCAAGGCGTTGAAGTAAAACTAAATGAAGCTAAAGCCAAACTGACTGATGCTAATTCTATTGCCGACAGGAAAGAACTTATTGACCGTGAGCTGTCCCTGCTGCAGACTAAATTGGCATATATGGGGGAAATGCTGCCGCAAAAGAAAGAAATTCCTACATTCCTCAAAACTATTATCTCCCGGGCCAATGACAGTAATATCCGGATGATCACCTTCCAGCCGACCGCGATAATTACCCGGGAATTCTATAATGAAGTGCCGGTCAGTGTCAATATCAGGGGTTCCTATAATAATTTAGGCCAATTTTTTGCTAAAATTGGCAATCTAAACAGGATTGTAAATGTCGAAAGTGTACAGCTTTCCGCATCTCCCGGTGAAAATACCAGGGAAACCATAAGCGCTGCTTTTACCATAAAGACATTTACTTATAATGAAGGCGGTGGAAACTAATGAAAAAATATCCGGGTATCATACTGCTGACAGCTCTTTCCCTGGTTTTGACCGGCCAACTGGTATTTGCGGCAACACAGGTTGCCGAACAATCCATAAGCGAGGAAGCAAAAAAGGAAATAGGGCCTGGGTATGTTTACAAAGGTGGCGTGCTCAGGGATCCATTTATACCTCTGACCGGGAAGACCGTGGGCTTGGATCTGACTAGCACCGGATTGGGCGCTAAGGGTATGGCTGCCGAGGTAGATATAAAATTGCTAACCCTTAAAGGATATGTTTTCAGCCAGGCGCGCAAGCATGCCTTATTTAAATCAGCTGACGGCAAAACGTATGTACTGGACAGGGGTAAGTTGGTTGACGACCGCGGCCTGACCGTACCCGGTATCGCGGGCATAGTAAAAGCAGACAAAGTGGTGCTGATCACCAAGAAAAATGTTATGAGAGAGTTTAAATTAAGAGAGGAGAGTGAATAGTATAATGAAAAGATTAACGATCGCGAGCGTATTATTCGGTATTGTAGCTCTAGGATTACATTTTACCTCTTTACCTGCTTTTAGCCAGTCAGAGGCAGAAATCGACATTACTACTATTGAGACTGCTAATTTAGATTCTGCCCAAGCGGAAATTACCATTAAAGGTAATGGTGATGTTACCTATAAAGATTTTAAGGTGGCCAAACCTCCGATGATAATTGTGGATGTCGCTAATGCCGTCTTTAAAGTTACTAACAGAAATATTCAAATTAATAAGGGTATAATAAAAAGTATTAGATCCAGCCAATTTAAAGTAAAACCGCAAAAGAGTGTACGAGTGGCGATCGACCTTAAAGAGATGGCCACATATGAAGTAGTAAAAGGTGATAACCAGGTGGTGGTGAAGATTGACCAGCCAGGTCTGTCAGCAGCTGCGACTCAGGAAGAGTCTAAGCCGGCCGAACCGGTAAATGAAGAACCGGCGCCAGTAGAAGCTTCAGCTCCTGTTGTAGCCGAGGTTCCGGCTGTAGAAGCCGAAGCGACTGAAGAAACTGCTCCTGCCGCAGATAAAAAAGAACAGACTATTTCCCTTGATTTTAAGGATGCCGATATTCGCGATGTCCTCAAGATCCTGTCGGTAAAAAGCGGCATTAATATGGTCTATGGTGATGATGTAAAAGGTTCTGTAACTATTCACCTGGATAAAGTCTCCTTCCAGGATTCCTTGAATATTATTTTGAGATTGACCGGCTTAACTTATGATTACATAGCTCCTAATGTCATGAGAATAGCCAGCCCTTCTACGGTGAAATCTGAACAGTCTCAATCGGTAACTCAGACCGGCGTATTTGGCGTGAATTATGCCAAAGCAGCTGAGCTTGTCCCGTTATTGACGACCTTATTGACTACTCAGGGCAAGGTTCAAGCTGATGTCCGGACTAATAGCGTGATCGTGACCGATATTAGCGATAATGTTAAAAAAGTAGTGGATATGATCAAGATCCTGGATGTGCCTACGCCACAGGTAATGATCGAGGCGCAAATAGTATCTGTCAATAAAGATGCTTTCAAGGAATTGGGTATCACGTGGAATCTGACCAAGACCTGGACCGAAACCGGCAGAAATCCGACCCAGGATACTGCGGCGGGTACTGACCATGTCACCGGGAAACAAGGTACGGTCAGTACCGCGGCTATTGGTTTAGCCCCTGGCTTGATATCTTTAGGTAAAGTATCTAATAAAGCCGGTGAATGGACCAACCTGACTGCTACGCTTGGCGCTATGGAAACCAAGGGTAAAGGTAAAGTATTGTCCAGCCCGAAGATCGCCACCTTGAACAACCAGGAAGCGTCCATCCTATCTGGTAAAAAAGTAGCCTATGTGAGCTCCTCCAATGTAACTACCGGCGGAGCAACCCAGACTGTCAGTTTCATCGATGTCGGTGTTAAACTGACGGTCACGCCCATCGTTAATTTAGATAAGAAAATAACTATGAAAATACATGCCGAGGTAAGCTCTATCGGTAATGTTCCTCCGGGAACAACAGTCCCGCCGCCTATCAGCACGCGCACCGCAGATACTAATATACTGGCTGGAGACGGGGAAACACTGGTTATTGGCGGACTGATCGATGAACAGGCTACAGAAGACCTGTCCAGGATACCGTTCATAGGTGAAATACCTATAATTGGCGCCTTGTTTACGCATAAATCTAATAGTACTACGAAAACTGAATTGTTAGTGTTTATTACTCCGCATATAATGTAGTATAGGCGGTTTAATCAGAGTTTAAAAAAAGCGCGAGTTTAGGTGTATAAAAACCCTTAAGTTCGCGCTTTTTAACAAAAACAAAAGGTAGTATGTTATGGCTGAAAACCTAAATATTGCTATAGAGCATCTTAAAAGTAATTTTGTCGATATTAGTATCCGGGAGTTTCAGGCAATTATTAAAAAAGAACAGGCTAATTCCCTGGCGCATCTGTATCTAAGCCGGGCCCTGGAAAAAAAGGGCGCTCAGGATAAGGCCAATGCTTTCTTTGTTCTCGCCCTGGAAGAAGCTAAGCTGGCTTTAAAGTCCAGTGCCGGATTGAATAAAGAGATACATCAGCAGCTGATCAATATGTATAATAAATGCAACCAATTGGATGTAGCCATCATGCAATACAAAAAGCTGGCTACTGCCAATCCAGGTAATGAATTTTTTGCTGAGTGCCTCAAACAGATCTCTACTCTTTCCACCTTTAATATTAACGCTCCTCTACAAACGGGAGAAGACAAAAAAGATAATTCGATGGGTATGCTTTTTTTAGTACTGGTGATAGGAGCTTTAGTCTTGATCGTTCTGTTTGGCGCCATGCGATATTTCCAAATGGCTTCTCCGCTTAAATGATGGCCCCGCGTCGTTCAGTAATTTTCCTTTTTCTGTTCACAGTCGTTAGTTCTCTTTTTTTTAATGCCGGTTGGGATATTTGGGCTCAAACATTGATCCATCTGCTGACGCTGGTAATCCTGACCCTATTTTTGTTCCAAGTCACCCCTCAAAAAAAAGAAATAACTTTTTCTTATACCACTGCTGATGTATGGTTTTTCCTGTACCTGGCCGGTATTTCTCTCTCCTATCTTTATTCAGTTAACCAGTTTAACACCCGCAATGAGCTCTACAATCATTTCAATTATTATCTCTTTTTCTATCTCTGCCCGCTATTGCTGGCAAAGGATCACTGGCGTGATCTTTTCTTTAGATGGCTCGGAATAGCCGCAGTTTTCATAGCCTTGATTATTCTGTGGCAAATGTGGCATGGGGGCCAGATAACCGGAGGCCCTTTGCTTAACGCTAATATAGCCAGCGGCTTATTTGTTATGGTAATTCCCATAACAATATCCAGGCTGATTTTAGCAGTGCAGCAGAAAAAGACTATCGTCAGCTACCTGCCTGAGCTTATGTTAGCGATACTAATATTCGCCGGTTTGCTTGGCAATAGGTCTTTAGGTGGTTGGATCAGTATATATTTCAGCCTGCTTCTTTTCCTGGCGCTTGGCCGGAGAATATTTAAAGATACCAATAATGTCTGGCCTAAAAGAAAGTATATTATTGCCTGCCTTTTACTGAGTGCCATAGTGATCAGCTACTTTGTCCTCGCTAAAATGCAGGAACCGGAAGTGTACAACAGGCTCTTATGGTGGAGAGGGGCCGTTAATATGATCAAGGACCATCCTGTAGGCGGGGTAGGCTTAGGTAATTTCGGAAACATGTATCTCGTATATAAAACCGCAGGATTGAACTCTCTATATGCTCATAATCATTATTTGCAGCTCTGGTCTGAAATTGGCGTGTTTAGCCTGTTATTTTGGGTAATGGGAGTATATACAGTGATTCGCGGCAGCCTGGCAAAATTGCCGGGGCAAGAGCCGCAAAAAATATATATAAACCTGGCCCTGATCTGTGCTGCCAGCGGATTGCTGGTCTATAACCTGATTGACTATAGCCTTTCTATACCGGCTATAGCGATCATCTGGTGGATCCTGTTGGGATTGCTGCGTCCTGGTCTCCCGTCCAAGACCATAACTTTTAAAATTGGCATTTATAGCCGCGTAGCGTATCTTTTTGCGGTTATTATAATGAGCTTAATGGTAGTGCAGCCTTTTCTGGCGAGCCAGCGCTATGTCAGTGGCATTGCTTATCTCCGTCAGAATGACCTTGTCGAAGCCAATAAAATGATGAAGAGATCGATCGCCTTGGATCCTCTCAATGCCCAGGCTTATGGATTTTTGTCAGATATAGCTAAAAAGGAAGGCGCTCTTAATACCGCGGAAGAATATCTGCAAAAAGCTATTTCCCTGAACAAGTATTTTGGGCCATTCCACCATAATTTGGCTTTGCTCTATGAGGCCCAGGATAAACTTCCGCAAGCCATTGCTGAAGCTGAACAGGCCTTAACCTGTCACCGGCAGAAAGCTTTATATCATTATACTCTCTGGCTTCTCTATAAAAAAGCCGGCCGTATACCAGCCGCGGAACAAGAGTATCGACAATACCGGGAGTTGTTACCGCAAACAAATGAATAGAATAATTAACTATATTCTCATGGCCATAGTCTGTTTCCTCCCGTTATTTAACGGGGGTAAGGGTTTTGGCGCTTTTTGTGTAGTTAATGCATTGTTGTTTGGTTTGGGGTTATGGGTAATTTACCGTCTGCGTAATCAGGATGAGGTCATCCTGGCTACAGTTCCTCAATTTAATACCTGGGTATCCTGGTTTTATATTATTGTGCTGCTTAACTTGTTTTTTACCGTATATTTGTATGCCACTATTATTGAGTGGATCAGGATAACCGGATATATTCTCTTGTATTTGCTCTTAAGCTTAAACGCCGGCACTGCAAGAAAATCTTTTACTTCATTGATCAGGCAAACCCTGGTTCTGGTAATCATTCTCTCCTTGATCGAAGCAATCATCATTATCATCCAAACCCTGCTGCACCAGGTTCCCCGCGGAACCATGCCCAATGAAAATGTTGCTGCTTCTTATATGCTTATCGGTTTGCTGGGCATGTTGGCCTATGTTTTCTTTAATTCGGAATCTACTCGTCGAGAAAAGGTTATTGGCATCATCGGTGCCCTGGTGTTAACAGGGGCCTTGCTGCTATCGCATTCGCGGGGGGGGCTGATCGCTTTACTGGTAGCATTGGGGGTCTTGATCAGGCTAAAATACAGAAAATGGGGTATCATTGCTGTTTTTTTAGCGGCGCTAGGGATTTTAGCTTTATTGCCCTTGTCTCTTTTTGATGCTATTTTTAAAATTAATGTTCCTGAAAGCTATCGCCGAATATACATTTGGCAAAGCGCCTGGGAAATAATAAAAAACCGTCCCTGGTTCGGTTGGGGCATGGGTAATTTTGGCCTGGCTTTTCCGCGGTATAATTTTCCCAGCTTGGATACGGTGCTTCATTTTGGGAGAGTCACCCGTTTTGCCCATAATGAATTTCTGCAGGTAGCTGCCGAAATGGGCCTGCCGGCTTTGGGATTATATGTGGGTATTATTGGGTATGTATTTAAGGCCGGCTGGGATCTGAGCCGAAGAAAAGTTGTTTCCTGGATCCAGGCTGGCGGTTTTGCTGCTTTTACCGGTATTATTGTTCATAGCCTGGTTGATTTTAATCTTCATTTACCGGCAATAACTTTTATGGCGGTTATGCTGGGGACTAATCTTTTATTTGATTCGTCTGCCAGCCAGAACAAGGCTTGTTATCTTTCGGTGACTACCAAGAAGGTGCTTAGCCTGCTCATGATGGCTATCTTAGCGATCAATGCTTCTTTTTTCATCGGGCACTTATTTCTAAGCAAGGCAGAAAGAGGGGAAGCCAGGAAAGCGCCGCTGGAATCGGTCATTAAGGATTATAAGAAAGCTCAATGGTTTAATCCCTTGAATAGTTATCATCACGAGATATTGGCCAGGCTCTACGCTGGCCAATATCAGAATGACCATAATATATATGCCGGGGAACTGGCTGTAACAGAATATACTCTGGCCAGCAGGTTAAATCCGGAGGAAGCGTCATTTTACGAGGATTTGTTTTATTTATACTATACGCTCGGCTCTCCTTTGCCTAATATGGAAGCAAACTATGTACTGGTAAATACTCACAATCCGCATTTGCCCAAACCCACTCTGGTCTTAGCAGTATTCCATTTACAGCGCCGTAATTTCGGGCGGGCCCGGCAGCTGTTATCCGAGGTAATTAATAAAGAACCAAATTATCTACCCGCTTATTATTACCTGGCTAAAGTCTATGAGTCTCTTGGCGCTCTGGAAGCTGCCCGGGATCAATACGAGATAATCGTGCATAAAATTGACCAGCATTTAGAGAGAAAGGCCCAAAGCAGCTATGAACTGCAGGCTTTGCAAGTACCTCAACCGGAGGTTTTTACCCGTTTAGGGATCTTGTACAGCCAGGAACGAAAGTATCCTCAAGCCATAAGAGTGCTCAAACAGGCCCTGGCCTTGAACCCGCATCAGACTGACGCTTTGAATGCTTTAGCCGGTGCCTACTTCAGCCAGGGAGAATATCAAGCAGCATTGCCTTATGCCCGGGAAGCCGTCTGCTTAGCCCCGCAGAATGTAGAATTTAAACACAATCTAGAGCTCTGCCTACGCCAGATTTCTACCTCCCGTTAATCCCTAAGTTTTTCTTGCTATTTGGCCGATTCATCGTATATAATACTAAAATATGGTCAATATCCAATCAGAGAAGAATGACCCCCGAGTGGCCATGGTTTTGGCCAGGTTTTATCCTGTTCTTGGTGGTACGGAAAAGCAGGCCCAGCTGCTGGCTCATTATTTGCAGAAGAAGGGTACGGAGTTGTTTGTGGTAACGGCCCGCCAACAGCAGCAAAAAGCCTGCGAAGAACAAGCTAATATCAAGATATACCGGACAGCCAGTTATTTCTCTGGTTGGAGCGGGTCAGTAATATTTATGTTTTCTTCCTTTTTATTTCTTTGGCACAGGCGCCGTCAGTTTGATATAATACATGTTTTTCTAGCCGGTTCTCCGGCGCTCATGGCTGTCCTGCTGGGGCGGTTACTGCATAAGAAAGTGGTATTAAAGTTTGGCGGTGCCGGACCGACCGGAGATATAGGCACGAGCAGTAAATCGCTCTTAGGAAGAATAAAACTCGCCATCTTGAGAAAGGCAGTGACCTCCTTTGTCGTGCCGACGCAAGAAATTGGCAATGAGATCAAGAAGAATAAATTCCCTGCAGCCAAGATCCAACTTATTGCTAATGGTGTGGACACAGGACTGTTCATCCCGGTAAATGTCACCGCGAAGAAGGAATTAAAGCAGCATTTACCTTTACCTTATCAACAGATAGTGACTTTTGCCGGCCGGCTGGAGCCGGGTAAGGGCGCCGAGATTTTACTGTCTGGTTGGGAGCAGATCAATCGCCAATTTCCCGAGGCTCATTTGCTGATACTGGGAGAGGGCAGCCTTAAAAGTTATTTAATGTCTGGCTTGACGGGTAAAGCAGCCGCAGACCGGGTGCATTTCCTGGGTAAAGTTAACGAGATGGAAAAGTATTTGCAGAGTTCAGATATATTTGTGTTGCCGTCGGAAGCCGAAGGTTTATCTAATGCCTTGCTGGAAGCCGCGAGCTGCGGACTGGCGATCGTAGCCACTGATATTGGCGGCACTAACGAGTTTATAAGTAACAGCCGTAATGGCTTATTGTTTACCTTAGGTAATAGTCAGATGTTGACTGAGAAAATAATTCTCTTGCTAGCAGACGAGCAGGAGAGAGCAAGATTGGGCGCAGCAGCCAGGCAGACCATAGCTGCGAACTATGGCATTGGAATTATCGCGGACAAATATCTAAATTTATACGAATCACTGATAGAAAGGACGCCACTTGATACCCATAATTGACCTTAAAAAGCAATACGAAACAATTAAAAAAGAAGTAGATATAGTGATCCAGGAGGTCATCTCCAGTACCCAGTATGTTTTGGGAAATGAAGTAACTAAGCTCGAAACTGAAATCGCGTCATATACTGGCGCCAGATTCGCAGTGGGAGTGAATTCTGGTACCGATGCCTTATTGCTATCCCTTAAAGCCTGCGGCATAGGTCCTGGTGATGAAGTGATAACCACAGCTTTTAGTTTTTTTGCCACTGCGGAAGTGATCGATCTAGTGGGGGCCAAACCGGTTTTTGTCGATATAAGCCAGGAAGATTTCAATATTGATGTTTCACAGATCGAAAAGAAAATTAGCAAAAACACCAAAGCTATTATTCCCGTGCATCTATACGGCCAGCCGGCGGACATGAACGAGATCATGGCCTTGGCCAGAAAACATAACTTGAAAGTGATCGAAGATTGCGCCCAGGCTTTAGGAGCAGAAATAGAGATGGCGGGGAGCAAGGCACAAAGGGAGAAGCAAGGCACAAAGGCACAAAGTTTTAAAGCAGAAGTAGGCACAGAGGCACAGAGTGAATGGAGAAAAGTTGGCAGCATCGGCGATTACGGCTGTATTAGTTTTTATCCTACCAAGAACCTGGGCTGTTTCGGTGATGGCGGTATGGTCGTAACCAACGATGAAAACGCGTACAACCTGCTAAAGAAGTTGAGATCGCATGGGGAAAAGAAAAAATATGAGCATGAATTTGCAGGCTACAACAGCCGGTTAGATACTTTGCAAGCGGCAATTCTGCGGGTCAAGCTGAAATATTTGGATAAATGGACAAACCGGCGCATAGAAATTGCCGGGAAATACGATCAAAAATTAACTAATGTTAAAACGCCAAAAGTCAATGCCGGCTCGCGACACGTTTATAACCTATATACCATACTTACCTCAGACCGAGAAGGTTTGCAGGGTTTTCTGAAGGACAGGGATATCGGAACCGCTGTCCACTATCCCATTGCCATGCCTTTTCAAGAAGCATTCAAAGAATTAGGATATAAAAAATGGGACTTCCCCATAGCGGAAAATGCGAGCGCGCAAGTATTGTCTATCCCGCTGTATCCCGAGTTAACCGACCAACAGGTGGACCAGGTAGTGGCGGCAGTGAATAGCTTTAGAAGGTAAGTACTAAGGAGAGACTAGTGGATAAAGTATCGATTGTCATACCAGTCTTTAATGAAGAAGAATCGCTAAAACCCTTACACGAGGCCTTGCGTAATGACGTAGACACTTTATCTTATAATTTTGAATTTTTGTATATCGATGACGGCAGCACTGACCGCAGTTTTGAAATCCTGAAGGATGTCCATCGGCAGGATCCAAGAGTAAAGGTAATAAGATTCAGAAAGAACTTTGGCCAGACCCAAGCCCTGAGCGCCGGTTTTGATCATGTCACAGGCGATCTGGTAATCACCATGGACGCTGATCTGCAGAATGACCCGGCTGACATCGAAAAAATGCTGGCAAAAGCTCAAGAAGGTTACGACATCGTGAGCGGTTGGCGGATAAAGAGGCAGGACCCGTTTCTGTCCCGGTTGCTGCCTTCTCTGATAGCTAACTGGATCATTTCTTTTACGACCGGGGTAAAACTGCATGATTACGGCTGCACCTTGAAAGTATACCGCAAAGAGATTATCAAGGATATTCATATTTATGGCGAATTGCATCGTTTCTTGCCGGCCATAGCCAGTCTACAAGGAGCAAAAATAGCTGAAATCCCAGTCCAGCACCATGCTCGTCAATTCGGCAAATCAAAATACAATTTCTCACGTTCGATCAAAGTAATCCTGGACCTGATCACGGTTCGTTTTATGATGCTCTATTCTACCAAGCCAATGCAAATATTCGGATTAATGGGAATCATCAGCGGTTTAGCCGGGTTTTTCATCGCCGCCTATTTGTCAATACAGTGGTTTATGGGAGTGGGCTTGGCAGAAAGGCCGTTGCTTTTGTTAGCCATTGTATTAATAATCGTTGGAGCGCAATTTGTATCCATGGGGCTGCTGGGTGAGATGATGGTGCGTATCTACCACGAAACTCAGAATAAACCGACCTACTCAATTAAGGAAATAATTGAATAATTTTATGAATCCCGCACTGTTACCGTTTATAAAAATATGTCTTAAAGAAGCTTGGTCGGAAACCAGGTCTTTTTTCCCGGCTCTGAAACAAAGGGAACCAGCAAAATTTACCCTTACCGGCAAAAAATTTGTCGCCTTAGCAGATGAGGGCGGAGGGGAAACACTGCCAAAGATTTTTATACTGGGCCCGGAAATTCTAGCGGAAGAAGAAAAACTGGAGCTTTCCACTCTGAACTATTTTGCTAAAAATTATCTGGGAGCTGCTGCTCAATATGTTACCGATGGCCAGTTATTAAAGGGAAGCGTCAAGCGCGGCTTAGCGAAAGTATGTATTGTTTTTACCAGGAAACTCAGCGATCAGGCTTGTATTTGGATTAAGCAGGAAGTCGAGGAATATGGAGCGGGTTTAATAGTATTAGGAGGAGATAGTTCTCTTCTAAACCAAAATGGGAATTTAAGAAAAAGTTTTGGTTTGCCTTTGCCTTTGATCTTTAACGGCTATGCCCAGGCCAGAGGACCGCTTAAAGTAGTGAAGGAAGATTCGCCGCTATTTTCCATTTACCATAAAAACAGTATTTACCTGAAGTTTGGCGGCAGAAAAATCGCTCAAGTAAACCCCACCGGCGGTTCGGTTGTGGCTGTTTACCGGGATGACAATGTATTTGGCTGGCAAGGTGAACTAGGACAGGGGAAAATATTTTACTTTAACGCGGATATGATCAGTCCTTTCTTAGCAGAAGTGTGCCGGCATAATTATGCGTCCAATTCACCCGCCGCCATTTGTAATTTCATCTGTTTATTAAAAACATTTTATTCAGTCACGGTAAAACAAGTGGAAAGCCGGGATATCGTCGCAGATGACAGAGCAGTAGCGCTTTTTACCGTGGATACTGAAGCCCAGGGGCGTTATTTTGATAATAGTCTGGCCCAATGCACGAATTGCCTCGGTAGTATTTTGCCAACCCAGGATACGATGCTATCTGCTGCTCTGGATAGAACGATTAAGCGTGTCCGGCCATATGGCATTCCGCTAACTTTTATGTTGACCACCGCGGAACTGGACGGCGCGGAAAACGACCTTTGGGGGGCGCCGCTGGCGGAAAAAGAAAAAGGCCTTAATGCTCTCACGCAGGCGCGGCAAAACGGCAACGAGTTCGGTTATCATGCTTACCATCACGAAGCCTGGCTAAAAAAGGGCTATAAATTCTTATTGCCTATGAAACCGTGGAGCAAGTTAAAATACTTCCGGGACACCGGCCTTGGTTGGCCGGCAATCAGGGAATATATTAAATTCATCTATCAGCACAGTCAGCAGATCAATAAAAGTTTTACCCTTAGCGGTACCAGCGATGTAACAATGCACCGGCAGGCGGATATATTGACGGATGTCGCGGAGTGGTATAATTCTCTCATTGCGGTACTTGCAGGAACCAAGGTAAAATTGACCCGCTATCCAGGGTTAGCCAGGTCGCCGGAAGTAATTGCCGCTTTAAACCTGGCCGGTTTTGTGCTGGATAGCTCGGATATATACGGTTTGGATGAGTTCTTAGTGCCTTTACCGTATCGCTTGCTTCAGTTGAATGGTGAGACTATCACTGAGACTAATATCTGGGAAATACCGGCCTTGTTTATAGATCCCTATTTACGCAGTAGTAATTTTGCTTATAACCAGAAGTTCCTGGAATTTATCCAACAGATAATTGCGATCAAAGAAAGTTATTTAGTGCTGCTGACCCACGATAAAGTTGTCGGCGCCGAATCGTCGCATCTTCATGTATATATGGGTAATCCTTTCGTCAGTCTGGGTCTGCCGCTACGCGAGGAAAATTTAACAGTTCTATTGGATAGTCTGCGTAACAAAGTAAAATTTATTAGCGGCACGGCTATGGCAGATTTAGTTGCCGGTAAAACGAGCGAAAAGAATAGGTAGAGATATGATAATCGGTATGGTCGCGGCTATGCCATTCCCGGCGCTTAAAGCGGCTGCAATCAGGGTTCATAATATGGCCAGAATGTTGATCAAGGATGGCCAGACAGTGTATTTGTTTTGTAATCCCGGGACTAACCAGGAGACTTTGACTGGTTTGCATATTATCTCCAGCCGGCCTGTGGAACTTGGTAAAAAATATTATAGCTGGCCTGGCAAATTGTGGCGCGATCTGGAATTAGCTGGCAAATTGGCGCGGTCGATCCGAAAACAGCGGTTAACGTTAATTTATGCCCATTCCCGGGAAGGATTATTGATTGCCCTAGTCGCCAAGAGTATCTCCTTAAATTTTCGCTTGCCGGTAATAAACGACGTTCATGGCCCATTTATTCCGGAGTTGATATATTACCGGATGTTGCCGGATCTTCAATGGCTGAATAAAATTATGCGTCTGGTGGAAAGACTCATTAGTTTGGGAGCGGCCAGATTAATTGCCACTTCAGAAGGATTGAAGAAATACCTGACTGATCTGGGTATCCCGGAAAACAAAATTACGGTGTATTCAGACTATTTTATTAAAGAAGATTTTTCGCGGATATTGGCAGCCCAGACAGCGATATCCCGGCCAGGATTGGCGGCGGACAAAATCGTCATGTATGTAGGTATGTTGAAGGACTATCAAGGGATAGCGGTTCTGCTAAAAGCATTTCAAGCAGTGGTAACGTCAGGATGTAAGGCCGAATTGCTGATCATCGGCAATACCAATCTAGCCAAGTATCAGATTTTGGCCAAGGAATTAAACCTTGGCGATGCAGTCCAATTCCTGGGACTTAAACCAAGACAGGAAATACCGGCCTATTTAAAAATGGCCGATGTCTGCGTGTCGGCTCGAGTTTGCACTCCGGTAACCGCAGGTGGTTTTGTTTCCCAACTGCCGGAATATCTCGCTGCCGGACAGGCGGTGGTGGCCACTGATATCAGCGATTGCCGCCTGGTAGTAGGTGCAGGCGCCGGCATTATTGTGCCGCCTGGAAACGCGGAAGAATTGGCCAAAGCTTTGCAACTGATACTGAATGACGATCCTGTCCGCCGAAAAATGCAACAGATGGCAGTTGTACAAGCGGAAAAGTATTCCTGGGAATATCACTATCCGAGGTTTAAAGAAATGCTGGAGTCAGTGGGCGGAGGAGCCCGATGAAATGCACTTTGTTAAATCCTGCGGTGGAAATTAAGCAGATATCCAAATATCCGCCACTGGGTTTGGGGTACATAGCCAGCGCTCTGAAAGAAAACGGCATAGAAGTCGAGATCATCGATGCCTACAATCTTGGGCTAAGTCATGACCAGGTCACAGCCCTGGTCGTTAGGCAGTCTCCGGCCTTTGTGGGTATTACCGTATCTACGGAAAATTATGCCAGTGTACTTCGCCATGTGCAAAGTATCAAAAAAGCCTTACCGGAGATAATAATAATTCTGGGTGGACCACATGTCCATATTTTGCATCAGGAGATCATTACTGATGAACCCTTGGTGGATTATTGTGTGCGTGGAGAAGGCGAAATAACCACTGTGGAGCTGGTTAAAGCGGTAGAGGGAAAGAAGGATATTTCTGGGATTTCAGGCATTACTTTCAGGAAGAATGGGAAGACTATAGTTACCGCGCCAAGACCTTTTATTGAAGATCTGGACCGTATTTCTTTCCCGGCTCGGGAGCTGATGCCCAATCATATTTATCGCGGCACCATGGATACGGGCGGCGGCCAGCCATTTAACGCCATCATTGCCACCAGGGGATGCCCATTTGCCTGCGGCTTTTGTTCGGTTTACGCCATGTGGGGTAACCAAAGAAGGCGTTCGGTGGAAAATGTGTTGTCCGAAATGGAACTTCTAAAAGATAAGTATGGGATCAAATACCTGCGTTTCCCGGATGATTTACTGGTTTTAGACAATAAATGGGCCATAGCCTTATGCCAGGGCATGATCAAGAGGGGACTGCATCACATAAAATGGGATTGCAACGGCCGGGTAGGTGTGATGAGCGACGAATTGCTGCATTGGATGAAAAAAGCGGGCTGTCATTGCATTTATTACGGGATTGAGTTCGGCAGCCAGCGCCTGCTGGAATTTTGCCGTAAAGGTTTTAAACTGGATCAGGTTCATGACACTGTCAATAGAACAAAGAAAGCGGGAATGAGAGTTTATGGCTTGTTCATGATCGGTTACCCCACTGAAACCAGGGAAACGATATTGGATACTATTAATTTAGCTAAAAAATTGCCGCTTGATTATGCTACCTTCCAGGTAACTGTGCCTTTTCCCGGTACACCGCTGTATGATTACTGTCGAGAAAAAAAACTACTAAAGAGCAGTGACTGGAGCGAGTATGTCATGGATGTGTTCGGGGAGCCGGTCAGGAGCGTAATCAAACTGGATAATCTTGACGACCGCGAACTGATCGCGCTTTATCACCGGGCCTTTCGGGAGTTTAATCTTCGCCCGTCATATATGCTGAAGATGATGAAAATGCATCCCCAACTGGTTTTAAAGCAAGGTCCGAAAGTTCTCGCAAAAATGTGGAGGAAGTCATAAAATGGACCGGAATATAGTCTCGCTATATCTTCAAGGTTCCGGAATTAGGAGCGGTTTGCCCTCGTGGCTGGCAAAAATGTATCTTTATTTGTTTGGGGCGCCTTTGCTTGGCAAGAAGTTTCGCGCCAGGATCATGTATAAAATACTGGCTGATCTTGAGGTCAAAGGCAAAAAGGTTCTCGATGCCGGTTGTGGCATCGGGGATATATCCCTGGAACTGGCAAGACGAGGAGCAAAAGTAACTGCCATCGACCGGGATAAGCGCAAAATCGCCAACGCCAAAAAGCTGGCTGCCAGCCTGTATAGCTACTGCAAATTTATCGAGTCTGATTTACTGACTGCCACTAATGATCCGATCGAGGAATATAATATCGTGATCTGTCTCGCGGTTTTAGATTATCTGGAAGAAGACGAAAGACTATTGGCTAACTTTGCCAGGATCCTAAAAAGAGGAGGGGAATTGATCTTGGGGTTCCCTATTATCAACCGGAAGATTGACTATGATTTCCAGAGGGAAGAACAAGCGGTCAGTGTGCGTAGCGGCTATGACTTGAACACGCTGGCAAAGAAACTGGAGTCTTTGGGTTTTATACAACTAAGGAAGTTTACCCTTTTGCCCGGCAATATTTATTATTACTATTCCCGGGCGGTCAGGATGCTTAAAAAACTCGGCTTTACCCAGCAGATGGGAATGGTTCTATTATGTCCTGGTTTCTATTTAGCCGGCCGCGTGATTGAGTTTATCTTCCCAGGTAAAGATACGGAGATGATTTTAGTATTGGAAAGGGAATAAAATGGCAACTTATGACCATTACGCGTCGCGCGGCAAAACTAGACTTGGCGTAGCTTTTGTCAGGATGCAAAATCAAAAGATCTATCGGGAAATTGCCGGACTGATACCTCTGGAAGGAAGGATATTGGAGATCGGTCCCGGAGAAGGGGATTTTGCCAGGTTATTGCTATCTCAAGGGCATATTTACGAAGCCAGGGAAGCTAATAAGATACTGGCCGAAAAACTCACCCAAAACAATATTCAGGTAAAGATCGGTAAGTGTCCGCCCATAGACGCGGCGGATTCAACCTTCGATTTGGTCTATGCCAGTCATTTGCTGGAACATCAGGAAAATAGCCAGCAAGCTCTTGATTTTGTAAGTGAATGCCGCCGGGTGTTAAGGCCGGGTGGGCACCTGGTTCTGGTAGTACCGGATTATTTAAGAATGGGTAAAGAGTTCTTCAATGTGGATTACACGCACAGTTTTGTCACTACGGAAAGACGGTTGCTTCAGCTTACTCAGGATGCCGGATTAACGTATTGCCGGACGAGATTTTTTACCGGACCCGTGTTCGGGCCATTAAGGCTGCTGCTGAACTTGCTTAACAAAGGATATAATTACAATATAGCCCGAGTATTATTGTCAGGATTGGCGCATCCTGATTTCTTCTACAAGATAAGGATAACCTTAGCGGAGAGTATTTTATTGGTAGCAAAAAAAGTTAATTAACTGAGGTAAGATATGAGAGAAATTGTTAAAAAGTTTGTTGGGGTTTGTGCTGCTTCTTTACCGATAAAAGAGCCGATTTATGAGTTTGGAGCTTTACAGGTTACCGGACAGGAAGGGTCAGCCGATCTAAGGATGTTTTTTCCCGGGAAGAATTATGTGGGCTGCGACTTGATAATAGGTACAGGAGTAGACCAAATTCTGGATATCCATAAAATTGACTTGCCCGACCATTCCATTGGCACTGTCCTGGCGTTAGACACACTAGAACACGTGCAATTTCCACAGCAAGCGCTGCAAGAGATCCAGCGGATCCTTAAACCCGGAGGATTGGTCATTATCAGTTCGGTAATGGATCATGCCATTCATAATTTCCCAAGTGATTATTGGCATTTTACGCCCGCGGGTTTTGATATTTTGCTTGCTTCTTTCCCCATAAGATGGGTCGAGTTTGTCGGCAA
>CAZFDO010000002.1:0-26304 GCA_964517965.1 uncultured Clostridia bacterium | reverse complement strand
TTACAACTGTGCACTTTTAATCTTTAAACTGTGCACTTTTAAATTTTAGCTAACAATAATCTTTATTAACCAAAGAACGGAGATTAGATTATAAAATTCTGAGCCGCTTAAGGTAGTGGGAAAAACGTATTTGATTTTCAGTCAGCCTCAGACTATGCGCCAAAACCTGCCGCGGCGGGAATAGCGTTCTAGATATGAATCTCACTTTCCGGCCTAAGTCCGGCAATAGAAAAAAGTAAAGTGCATACGACAAAAAATAAGAGCGTTTCCCCCGGGCAATCTTATTAACACAATATTTTAAGCCGCCTATGCAAAACGGCCGGCTGGTTTGAATATTTTTCATTTCCAGGCTGGTATTCTCGGAGACGAACAACAGCGCTGCGTATACCGCCGGCCAAACACCCCACTCTTCGCTGCACTTCCGTATTTTTTCCCAATCCAGCTTCCCCTTGTAAACTCGTACTAGCTGGGCAATATCCAGGGCCAGCACCAGCTTTTCAAAAAAATGTGTCAGCGCATGCAAGCAAAAGTAAATAACTAAGTGTTCCGGAGCTAACTTTAAATCTACAGCCTGTGCAAAGATCTCTTTCTCCTTGATAGTTTCTACGAAATAATCTAATGGCCAAGTGGTATTAATTAAATGCCAGTGCACATGTATAACTGTGTTATGACCGGCATAAACCGCGCTGTTAATGGAGGTAACTTTGGCTAATAAAAAGCTTACCTCCTGTTTGGTCTCGTATCCAGAAGCGCGCAAAACAGTATCCACTGCTAACACTTCTGCGCGCGGTACTAAAATATCCATATCATACATACTGCGCACGCCGATATTGTGGTAGATTATTTCTCCCAAAAAGGCGCCTTTAAGAGTTATTAACGGAATATTCTTTTGCTTAAAAACTGCGGCGAGATCGGCCAGGGACTGGGCATAGAGCAAATTATGCTTAACATTGCTGTAAAAATCATTCTCCAGCTGGCGTACTATTTCCAGGGGCACAAGAGGCAGTAAGTTGTTATCCTTTAAGCGCTGGTAAGCAAAACAATTGAGCCCCTCGCTGCGTAAAAGAGCGAGTAAATGGCTCCACTCCCGCTGGCTGCGCAGAAAATCGCTGAAGGCGGCAAGATCCGCGCTGGTTAAATCGATTTTAAGAAAATAATATAGGTTATTCATGCGTTTAATCTAATGATACTGGCGCAATCTTTCAGTGACGACAAGCGGTGAGTCACGGCTACCACAGTCGTAGCTTTGAACTGAGCACGGATACGCGCAATAATATTAGCCTCATCGGCCTCAGGTAAGCCACTGAACGCTTCATCCAAAAGTAGTATTTTCGGCTGTTTTACCAGCGCGCGGGCCAGGGAGATCCTTTGTTTTTGGCCTTGCGAAAGGCGGCAGGCATTTTCTCCGATGATCGTTTCGTACCCTTTTTCCATCTGCGCCACAAACTCATCTGCACCGCTGACCTGTACAGCTTGTTTGATAGCCTCCCAATCCAGGTATGTTTCCGGGTATATGATATTTTCCACGATGGAGGCGTTCCACAGCATTGGCTCCTGCGGACAGATTATTATCTCTTTGCCCAACAAAAACGGCAACAGCAGGTCTATGTTTTTCCCATCAATTAATATTTCACCTGATTTTAACGGATAAAGACCCATGATCAGGTTAAACAAGGTAGTTTTGCCGCAACCCGAGGGACCCGTAATGACTGTATAATCCGCTGCCGGGATATCCGCATTGATCCCCTTTAATACAGCTGGACCGTTATCATAAGAAAAATGCACCTGGTGTACTTTTATCGCTCCACCAGCAATGTTTACTTTCTCTCCCGTAATTAAGGCCTCTGTTTTATCCTGCTTTAATAACGGTAAAAGCCTTTCCGCGGCGATCAGGCCGGGTTGCAAATTGTGCCACTGGCTTAACAACTGGCTGGAAGCGGAGATGCACTGGTAAATATAGCCGCCGATAGCTGCTAAAGCGCCCAAGCTTAAATTTCCCTTTATGGCCTGGTATCCCGATAAAACAAAAACCGCGCCAGTCACTACCATGGGTAACACCGCCGGGATTAAGGTCTTGATCGTTTCCTGGCGGCCGCTTTCAATGATCAAACGCGTATCCTTGATCAGCAAGCGCGTATAGCGGCGGGCGACTTGCCCCAGCGCATTAAAAACTTTGATCAAATAGGAGCGCCAAAAGCTTTCCTCGAGAAGGTTAAACACTGCTTCTCCGGTAATCGCCCGTTCAGCGTAAAGCGCGTTTAACTTTTTCGTTTGCCACAGTACGCTCAGGCCCAACAAAGGCGAAATCAAGATAATGGTTAAACCAATTTTGAAATTAAGCGCTAAAATTATTCCCAGTATCATCATCACTTTCAGGGCATCTAATAAAAAACTATCCATGATGGCGACGGCAAAACTGATCAGCGCGGCGCTATCATTATCAATGGCATAAACTGCCTGCCCCGCTCCTGTACGGGCAAACCAGGATAACGGCATAGCCTGCATATTCCTGAAAATACGGCGATTCAGGTCGAACCTTATCTTCGCGATCAGGACTTGGCGGCGCAAAGATACCACAGTATCCAACAGGTATTTCGCCAGCATTGCCCCAGCCGCAATCATACATAAAACCAAGAAAAGGGAAAGATTTTTTTTACTTATTCCTTCATCTACCGTAAACTTGATAACATAAGGCACTGCCAAGCCGGCGCCCAGGGCCGCCACGGCCAGGATTAAAGTAATAATCCAACGCCTTAGGTAGCTTGGGTTAAAGATTATCTTAATCAACCATGCTATTTTACTTTTGTTCCTTAACATTTTATTCCTGCCAATTCACAGCAATATTTTATCGGTTTCTCTAAACTGCCGGTTTCCAGGAACGCTTTACCCGGGCACCATAAGCATTTATCGCGGACCGGGCAATTCTTGCAAGGTGAATTACTTTTAAAATCAAGCCGCGCGTATTTTTCTTTTAATACAGTCAGCCCGGGAATTAACCCGGTTTTTAAGATACTAACTTTACCTTCTCTTAGCATATTACACAGGGACATATGGCCATAAGGATCCAAAAATAAAGCATTCCCACTAGGCGCGGCGCAAGCAAACAAGGCCTGCCCATTGCTGCTCTTTACTTTGCTTAAAGCACAATTATTGAGATCCCCGCCTGGTACCTGTTTGGGCTTCATTCGCACCTTCAAAGCGCCCCGGCAACCGTCCAAGGTTGGGTACAAAAAATAATCGGCCCGCCAAGCCGCCTTTAGCTTGCGCGCATACTTTTTGATCAAGGGAATGTCCTGCCTATTAAGCGCGGTGGCCTGGGTCTTAATCCTCAGGGGCACGCCTAATGTTTTTAAGGTGTCCAAAGCCGCAGTCACTTTAGCAAAAGAGCCTCTCACCCCGGATATTTTTTCATAAAGATCTGGCCGCGCCGCATTAATAGTAACCTCCACATAAAACGGCGGATATCTCTTAAACAAATCAAAATGTGCCTCGGTCAAGAGAAATCCGCTGGTAAAAACAATGATAATGAATCCCTGGTGGTAGGCATAACGATAAATATTACAAAAATCTTTACGGGCTAATGGGTCACCGCCGGTAAAGGTGAGCCACAAAACGCCGCTGGCTTTAAGGTCGGCAATGATCTTCTGCCAAGATCTTAGATCAAGTTCCCGGCCATAGCCTCTCTTACTATAACCGGACATATAACAATAAGCGCACTTATAAGGACAAGCCGAGGTTAACTCTAACTGGGCCAGGCTGGGGCTATTATTATGGCTGATAGCCCTATGAGTTTTTAAACTGAATTTTCTATACTGGGCTTCTCTGATCAATGGTCTTCCTTATAAAGCTGATGATTTTTTTATCCTTAGTAAAACCCAACCGCCTACAGGGGACGCGGTGAATCAGGTCCAGGCACACAGTTACCACATTATTGATCAGCTCCTGGTCCCAGAAGATCGGTATTAACGCCGGGTAAAGCAATTTGAACGCCTCTTCCTGGTTGAGCTTTTGCGTGAAATTCCTGCCGGCATGTTCTATAATAAATAGCGCCTGTAAAGGAGCCTGGTCAGGGTGAGCTTCCAGATAATCGCTAAATTCTCCGTGCCAGGGTGAACCAAAGGCAGTAAAGCCCTTTAAAGATTTGCGCACTATCACCCGGTCATCGTTAAGCACCATCGCTTTAGAGTGGTAATGCCATAAGCGCGCCATGGTGCTCTTCCCGTTGCCTGAACGCCCGGCACATACTATTCCCTTGCCAGCCACATCTTTCACCGCCATGGCATGCAAGATCACCCCTTCTTTCCTGAAAGCCAGGTAATTTATCAGCAGAATCTGCAAAAAGTCATAAATTATATCGCGGTAATCCCAAACATATTTTTTACGGTAGGGCAATATATAAATCACTACCCGGCTAAAGTCGCGGGATACAACCGCCAGTTGGCGCTTATGCGCCAGCGGACTTTTGTAAATATAGCCATTTTTGGTTTTGAGCCAGCGCCAATTTTCCGCGCCGTCTTCAAAGTGATACACGGTAAACAACTCCTGGCCTGTTTTATCCGGCAGTTTGGCCACCACTTCCACCGTTATGCGGATATCGGCTCGCCTACTTATTTTGCTTAAAAAATGGCTGTACCGTTCAGGTTTATAGGCATTCGGCTTTTTGCATATTAGTGGGCAGGCGCTTTCCATCTTTATGATCTTGCCGCCGATATTTAGGGTTACGCTATTAGTTTGCAAGGACAATTCCCCTTGTTCGTTTTTTTATTTATCAGCCTGGGCAAATCCTGCCAGGCTTTCTGGAAGCTTTGGGGACAGTTGGTTATTTTAGTCTTTGGCCAATCAACCATCACACAAAGTTTAAGGCGTCCATCTGGGGTTATCGCGCATTGGGTTCTCCCCGCGCCACACTCGAACATATTGACAGCGTACGCACCATTCAATGGTGGTAAAAGCTTAGTGCTTAAGCGATGCGGGGTGCTCAAAGAAGCGGCAAAATCCTGAATTCCTTTTATCTCCTTGGCATTGGCTTTAAGCAAGCAACTTTTAAAACCCATTTTTACTTTACATGTATGAAGAAATTCAATGGCGGCAAATACTTTTTTATGCGACCCTGGCACGCCAGTGACGCTCTCGAAAGCCTTTTGACTGAATCCCGGCAAAGTGATATCCACTTTGTTTACACCCATTTCCGCGATCTTTTTTGCCATTGCGCAAGTTATGAGTGAACCATTAGTGTAAAGAATAACCTGGAAACCCTGTTTACAAGAAAATTCCAGTATCTCTTCTATATCGGGCCGCAGGAATATTTCTCCTCCGGTAAAGCCCAGATAAAAACATCCTGCTTCTTTAAGCTGGTGAATAATATTTAAGATCTCCAGCGTACTTAACGGCTTAATCTTTTTATAGGTTTTCGGTACATAACAATGCTGGCAATGGAAATTGCAGTCATAGGTAAGCTCAAACATTACCCGTAGCGGCCGGCGGGCAACCAGCGCTTCGTGGTGTATTTTATGATAAAAACTATTATATGTTGCGTTTTTCATCTTGTTCTTTATGAGCCAGGCGGCAAAAATACTGTGCCGGTTTTTCCTCATCACCGGTTTCCAAGTAAGCAATGGCCGGGCAGGAAAAACAATACCGTTTCAGGTCGCACACGCGACAAGGGCTCTGGCTCTTAAAGCGTGCCTGGGCTATTTTTGGGAATACTTTATAAAAACCATAATGAAAGGATTTCTGGCGCAGGTCTGTAGTAAACTTGTCGCTATAGATGCAGAATTTGAGCCGGCCGCAGGGATCAATATAAAAACTTGTCTGCCAGGTATTGCAGGAATACAAGGGATTGATTTTGGCTTGACTATGATACCTCGGAGATTTCAAAGCCCTGCAATACTCTCGCTCCATATCTTCGTCTTCCAAGGGGGTCAGTGCCAATTCTTTTGCACTTAAACGGTGACGGCATGGTTCTTTTGAGCCGTCCAGCCGGGGGAAGATGATCTTGTCGTAACGGAACCGGTAAAGATTATTCGCCGGCTTACCCAGAATATTTTCGCTCCAACGCTTAATTGCGCCAATTTCTCCTTTGTTCTCTTTA
Source organism: uncultured Clostridia bacterium (assembly GCA_964517965.1). Classification (GTDB taxonomy): domain Bacteria; phylum CAYTYR01; class UBA6262; order UBA6262; family UBA6262; genus UBA6262. The sequence continues at coordinate 20,213 of CAZFDO010000002.1, read as the reverse complement.
AGGCAATTGGCTTTAACGATAATATTGAGACCAGCCTGAGCCGCTGACTTAATATTTCTTTTTACCTTATTCAGCGCCTGCGGGAACCCGGTAATTTTCCGGTAAGATTTTTCTTTTAAACTATTTACGGTAATATCAATCGAACAAGGCGGGTATTTGGCAAAGAATTTTATCATCTCCGTATTTAACCGGTAACCGTTGGTAAGCACGGTGAGGATAAATCCTTTTTGCCTGGCATAAAGATATATTTCCTTAAAATCCGGGCGCACTAAAGGGTCGCCGCCGGTTATGGCCAGCCACAAACACCCTTCCTTATGAATTTCGTCTAATATTATTTTTACTTCGGTGGTAGAAAGTTCGTGACCGGAAAATGTTCTTTTCCGGCAGTAACAATGCACACAATTAAAATCACATTGATAAGTTAATTCGATCTGTCCAAATAACGGTTGGCGCTGAATACGCCTGAGCTTTCCGTATAGATAGGTTATACCATGCGACTGCATGCGGTATTTAGCTGATCGCGGCGTTGGCACTGGTGGTCCTGTTACAGGCAATTTCACGCGGAGAGGCATTGGCCAGACAGACACCAGCAGAAGTTCTGGCGCTAGTTGTTGCAGCACTCAATCTGACATCCCAGCAAGTACAAGCCAATACTGCCTGTTCCGGGTTAAGTTTGATGCGGGTGACCACCGGATTAAATTTAGGCTTACTCATTATCATCCTCCTTTTAACTAATTGCCTTAATTTTCTTCAAGTCCTTAAACAAAGAGCCGGCTACTTTGTCTAAATCTTGCGGCTTTACCGAAAACTCTTTTAGAATTTCCTGCTTAATTTGGCTTATCGGGCGTTTCCCGTCAATCAAATCCCATACTCGCGCCGCAGCTTTATTAAGAGTGTAAATACAATTTGTTTCGCTGGTGTCTTTGCAGATCGGCAATAATATGGTCTCGGCGCCGATCTGGCGGCTGACGATATTTTTACTTTTTTTAGGCCTCTCTTTATCCTGCATACTGGCTCCTTTTCATTTGTTCTTTTATTTTATTAAGCTGCGGCAATATTTTACTTCCTTTTTTCGCCTCTTTTTCCCAGGCCGACAATCTGCTGTCGATACAGTTAATTATATCTTCTTTTCCCTGTCTGTCAAGCTTAAAAGAAACCTTGAGCAGCTTTTTTAGCACAGCTACGTTCTTGAACCCTAGCTGTAAAGCCCGGCGGTAATATTTGCCGGCATTGACGAAATCCTTTTTTGCGTGGTAAATCGCCCCCAAATAATAGGCCGCCAAGGGGCTTCGCGGTTCGCCTTTGTAGTATTGTAAAAATAGTTTTCTCGCCGTATCATATCTCTTTAACCGAAAATTAGCTTCGGCTAAGTTTAATATTACGGGCAATCGCTGTCGGCTTTTTAAGCGCGATAAAGCCTTTTTAAAATAGGCCAAAGCCTGTAAATATTCCCTGCGGAAAAGATGAATTATCCCCATATTTTTAAGAGCATAACCATTTTGGGGATCCACCCGCAATATTTTATCCAATTCCTTTTTAGCAGCAGAGTACTCTCTTTTATATAAATAAAGAGGGCCAAAGTTATTATCTTCGTTTCGATAACTCGCCTCTAAGGTAATCGCTTCCCGGTAATATGACCTTTGGCCGGTTTTTTTAAATAACGCAAAGTTATTCCTGGCGGCAATTGCCTGTTTATATTGCCTTTCATATTGCCCCGGTTTAAAACAATGTGCTGTTTCTTCGCCTAAATAGCGGAAATCCATCGGTGTATAGCCGCCGTTGGTCGAATAAACAATGGTTATAACCTGCGGGGCTATGACTTTTTCCAGTAACCGGCGCTTTAAATGCCTGGGCTCTATCCAGACCGCACGGCGGCCGATTTCACACCTGTTATCAGCTTTCTTCAGGCCCGGCACTACCAGGAAATCAATATCAATATCCAGTAATACTTTTTGCTTAATAATCGGCATGGTTTCTAGCGTACAAACCCAAAATTCACGGTTAAGGGCACGCCCCATGATAAGGCCTTTACCCTTTTTTACTAATTTTATCGGTTGGCCATTAAAAGCGTTTTTGAATATATTTATTACGATCTTAAAGTTCTGATCCAGGTTTTTGGCAGTACCGGGTATCACCCACCAGAAGTTTTTAACTATACCGTCGCGCATGGCCGGATAGATATAATTGCCGATATCAGTCTGCGCATCCAGTTTTTTTTCGTATTTTAAAAAGCAGAGGGTGTATTCCAAATTTTCTTTAAGCTGTTTAATAGAAACTGCCTGCTCCAGTATTTCCTGCGGTTGGCGCGCCGGATGCAGGACAAAATCCAGGTGGGCGTCAACATGGACCAGATCCAGATTTTTAACGCCCAGTTTGCGCCAAACTTTTAAAGCTTCATCATGATTATCTTTTAAATAAATATGCATATAATACCATTCATATTTAATCTGTGTAATCAGAGTTAATTGAGATTTTTCAATTAACTCTTTTTTTGAGTTTCCGGTATATTTCGTTAAGGAACGCCAATAACGGCGCCAGAATAACTAAAATTACCCTTGCCCAGAGACGCTGAGAATATGTTTCCAGATTAACTGCCTTTGTCCCGGAAATCACTGCCATAACTTTACCTTCTACCATCTCTTCATAGACTTGGTCACTACCACCCAGCGACGCATCGCCCCGGCAGTAAAAGAGCCAATTACCGTCCTTTTTTTCGCGGCGCAATAGGCGATGGCAAATTAATTGATCAGCCACGCGATATAGTACCAGATCGCCGCGATGAAACTCCTGCGGCACGATCTTTTTAACCAGGAGCTTTTGGCCATCTTTTAAAAACGGCCACATACTAAACCCCTTGGCTAAAAAGAATACTGGTTCCTGTTCAATCATTTGATCACTATAGTCCCTGGAGCGTATTTTCTTCACTTTATTTACTCAATAAAAAAACGCGATAAGCCAAGGTCAACTTGCATCACGTTAACACCTTTACTTTCAGGCGGCAGGCACAATAGAACTTTCATTAATTATTTAATCCTTAAATTATGACGCACTTAAGCTTTTGATCTCTTCTTCCACAATATCCTGTCCTATCAGCGGGGCCTTTTTTATAAAACCAGCCAATAGGCAAATATCACACAGGCGATTGATGCGCCGCGGGATCCCGCCTGAGTGGTCATAGATCATCTTGATCGCCTCTTCAGTATATATAGGCATAGTTCTTCCGGCCACAGAGAGACGGTGAATAATATATTGGCTGGTATCAGTAAAACTTAGTGATTCTAAATGGGATTTTATAGCAATGCGCTGCTCTAAAGGTTGGTAATCTTTTACTTTCGAGAGTAACTCGGGCTGTCCAAAAAGAAGTAAAGTTAAAAGGAACTTATTCTGGGATTGTAAATTTAATAAGAGCCGCAACTCTTCAAATACCTTAGCATCTTCAATAATATGCGCTTCATCAATTATTATTACGACTTCCTTTCCTTCCCGGCTATAATCAATTAATATCTTTTCCAAAAGCTCTAAAAAATAATCAACAGAGAACTCTGTTCTCTTTTCCGGAAGGGTTACCGTCTTGAGCCGCCGGACAATCGAACGCAGCAGCTCTTCAACTGCCAATAAGGGATTGCTAATGTAAACATAACGATATTTTTCCGAACTGAGTTCATTCAAAATAGCCTGGGCCACAACTGTCTTGCCACAACCGAAAACACCGGTCAGTACCCCGCCGCCCTTCTTATATTGAATAGTATAAAACATCCGGGACAAAGCTTCTTCGTGTTGACTGGAGCGATACAAAAATCGCAAGTCAGATGTATTCTCAAAAGGCATCTCTTTTAAATTCCAGTAGGCTTCATACATATCCGTTATTCCTTATCTATATGCCTTATCCAGATTGCCGGTTCAGCCGCCAAATTCACCATTTTCTCTTCGGCACACTCTTCGCCGTTGGCATTAGTGATTATTCTTACTACCGGGCGCAGGACATTGTTACTGTTCAGGGAGATTACCCTGGCTAATTCCTTGGTATTCAATTCTACCAGGCTGCCAATAGGGAAAATACCTATTTTGTTTATTAACACTTTGATCAATTTAGGATCATAAGCGTTTTTACTTTTCAGGATCTCCTGGATCGTTTCCCGAGCCTGGAATTCGGTACGGTAGGTTCTTCGGTGCATCATGGCTTCATATATGTTCAAGATGCCGACAATAGAGCTATATTCATGTATCTTATCACCTTTTAGCCCATCTGGATAACCAGAGCCGTCCAGATGTTCATGATGCTGCCGCGCCACCACAAAAACTATATCATCTAGGCCTTTGATACTGGACAATATCTTGGCCGCAAACAAGGTATGATTTTTTACCTTGTCAAAATCTTCTTTATTCAATTTATTTTTTTTCTTTACTATCCCCAGGTAATGGACCATCCCCACATCATGCAGTAAAGCTGCTGTCCCGAGTTCTTTCAACCGGTATTGCTCATATTCTAATTCCAGGCCTACCAGTATGGCCAAAATACAGACATTGGTAGCATGACAAAATAAATACGTTGTTTGCGAGCAACTATCCGGATTCAAAGCCAATTCAGTCATTTTGTCCGGGTGCGCCCGGGATAGCTCGATCAGCTTTTCTATGACCGCAGAGATCCGGTGAATATCTATCAGCTCGTACAGCACATCTTCTTTCATGATCTCGCTGATCAGGGCTAAAGCTTCATCATAGATTTCCTGGAATTCCTCGTTGGAAGGGGGCTTAGACTCACTTACAATTTTCCTTTCCGCGGGAGCAACTGTTACCGGCTCTAAAGGAGTGACCGGCTGTACTGCTGGCAGAGCACTCTCCGGCTGGCTCGTTGGCGCAGTCTCTTTCTTCTTCTGCTCGAGTTTTTTAAAAACAAAAATATCAGAAATCTTTACCATAACACTTCTTTCTCACCCTGAGTTATATTTTTCACTACCTAAGACTAGCAGAGGCTCAATCATTCCTTATCTATATGCTTTATCCAGATTGCCGGTTCAGCAGCTAAATTCACCAGTTTTTCTTCTGTACACTCTTCACCGTTGGCATTAGTGATTATTTTTACCACGGGGCGCAGGATATTATTATGGTTCAGGCTGACCACCCTGGCTAATTCCTGGGTGTTCAATTCCACCAGGCTGCCAATAGGGAAAATACCTATCCTGTTTATTAATATTTTGATCAATTTAGGATCATAGGCGTTTTTATTTTTCAGGATCTCCTGGATCGTTTCCCTGGCCTGGGTTTCGTTACGATACGTCCGGCGGTGCATCAACGCTTCATATATGTCCAGGATACTGACAATACTGCTATATTCATGTATCTGCTCGCCTTTCAGGCCATCCGGATAACCAGAGCCGTCCATACGTTCATGATGTTGCCGCGCCACTACAAAGACTATATCATCCAGGCCTTTAATGCTGGACAATATCTTGGCCGAAAACAAGGTATGATTTTTTACCTTATCAAAATCTTCTTTATTTAATTTCTTTGATTGGCTTATTATCCCCAGGTAATGGGTCATCCCCACATCATGCAGTAAAGCCGCTATCCCGAGTTCTTTTAAACGGTCTTGGGTATACCCCAATTCCAGGCCTAGCAGTATGGCCAGACCGCAGACATTGACCATATGACCGCATAAATATGTTGCCTGCGAACCAATATCCGGACTTAAAAACAGTTCGGTCATTTTTCCCGGCTGCGCCCTGGACAGCTCGACCAGCTTTTCTATGATCGAAGAGATCTGGTGCGCGTCTATGAACTCATACAGCGCATCTTCTTTCATTATTTCCTGCATTAAGGCCAGCGCGTCATTATAGGCCTTTTCACATTCTGTAAAAACAGCCACTTCTGCTTCATTTTTCTCCTGAGGAGGCAAGCTTGGCGGGATTATTCGTATTTCTGCAGCAGCGGGAGCATGTTGATATACGACTTCCGGGGGAGCGACAATGGGAATGGCTGGTGCGGGTGTGGCAGGCAGAGGTTGACTGGCCTTGACTTCCTTTTTTCTTTCCTCGATCTTTTTGAATATATCAGACATTTTTACCATGGTAGTATTATATACCATAAAAAGTATTTGTCAAGCAAGTAAGTAAAACCTTACTTTGCAGGGAGATTGCTTTTACCCATCAGATAGGTATCAATATGATGCGCCGCGGTACGTCCTTCGGCAATGGCCCAGACGATCAGGGATTGGCCCCGGCGCATATCGCCGGCCGCAAATACTTTTGGGATAATGGTTTGGAAATTAGCGTCTGTTTTGACATTGCCCCGGTTATCCAGCTCAACTTTCAGTTTCTCTACCAATCCTTTATGCTCAGGATGGGCAAACCCCATGGCTAACACCACCAGATCTGCCTCTATCGTGAATTCAGTGCCAGGGACTTCCTTCATTAAAGAACAATTTTTAGCGTCTTTCTGCGAAAAATCCAGCCGGATACATTCCAGTTTCTTGACCCGCCCTTTTTCCCCAATGAATCTCTTGGTCAGCACTGCCCATTCACGCTGTCCTCCTTCTTCATGGCTGGATGATATTTTCAACAGCAGCGGATACTTTGGCCAGGAAAAATCCGTGGTACGACATTCCGGCGGTTTAGGTAAAAGTTCTATCTGTATCACCTGGCCAGCCCCCTGCCGGTGCGCAGTGCCAACGCAATCTGAACCAGTGTCACCACCGCCGATCACCAGAACTTTTTTCCCTTTGGCGTCAATAATCCCGTCTGCCGATATTTTTACCCCGGCGATACGCCGGTTAGACTGCATCAAGTAGTCCATGGCCAAGTGAATCCCTTTTTGCTCCCGTCCTTCTATCTTTAGGTCGCGCGGCTCCCGGGAACCACTGGTTACGCAAACTGCCTTAAATTCCTTTAACAGCTTAGGCACTGTGTAATTCACCCCCACGTTTACTCTGGTCTTGAATTCTATGCCTTCGTTTTTATAAAGCTCCAGCCTACGGTCAAGCACCCATTTTTCCAGTTTAAAATCAGGGATGCCATAACGCAATATGCCGCCTGGTTTTTCGTCTTTTTCAAAAACAGTCACTTGGTGCCCGGCTTTGTTCAGCTGGTCGGCACAGGCGAGCCCAGCCGGGCCAGAACCTATGATAGCCACTTTTTTTCCAGTCCGTACTTTTGGCGGCTGGGGCGTGATCAACCCGGCTTTAAAAGCATGCTCAATAATAGCCAATTCATTTTCGCGGATGGTTACCGGGTCATCTATGATGCCCAGGACGCAAGAGTATTCGCATAAGGCCGGGCATAGACGGCCGGTGATCTCCGGCAGATTATTACTGGCCTGCAATAATACGATCGCCTGCTCCCAGTGGCCGCGATATACCAGGTCGTTCCATTCCGGTATATAATTCCCTATCGGGCAGGCCCAATGACAGAAAGGAGTACCGCAATCCATACAGCGGGAAGCCTGTTCCTGGGCAACCTCATCTTTGTGTAATAGCGCAACATCCCGGTAGTCCCGTAGCCGTTCAGCTACCATCCGGTATTTAGGCTTAATTCTTTTGATTTTTAGAAATCCCTTTGGATCACCCAATTTAAGAACCTCGTCTTTCGGTTATATCCCAATTCTTTGCTTTTATCTTTAACTGCCATCCGCCGACTGCTGACCGCCATCTGCTTTAACCGTCATATGACTGTTCTAAGTCTAACTTTTCCGCTTTTTTCTTGGATTCCAGGATCTTCTTATATTCCAGCGGCATCACTTTGATAAATTTATATTTTTGCCCGTCAATATCAGCCAGTATCTTCGCCGCCAGGACACTGCCGGTATACTGGACATGTTTTTGCAGCAGTTCAGTAATAATTTTTATATCTTCCTCATTAATGTCTTCCAGGTCAACCATATCCATATTGCATTTATTCCGGAAAACGCTTTCCTCATCATAGATATAAGCTACCCCGCCGCTCATACCAGCGGCAAAGTTCCGTCCGGTCCGGCCCAGCACTACCACCTGCCCGCCGGTCATATATTCACAGCCATGGTCGCCTACGCCTTCTACCACGGCACTCAAGCCAGAGTTCCTGATGCAGAATCTCTCGCCAGCCATACCGCAAATATACGCTTCTCCGGTAATAGCGCCATAAAAAGCAGTATTGCCGATGATAATATTTTCCTGGGAAACAAATTTTGCTTTTTTATCCGGATGGATGATGATCTTGCCGCCGGAAACACCTTTGCCGACATAATCATTGGCCATGCCTTCAAGGTGAAAAGTCACTCCCTTGACCAGCCAGGCGCCAAAGCTTTGGCCAGCCACACCCTTAAATTTAAAATATATCGTATCTTCCGGTAAGCCCTGCTCTCCGTACTTCCTGCAGATCTCGCCGCTGAGCATTGCGCCGGCAGTGCGGTCGGTATTTTTTATGCCGAGTTCTATTTTCAGGGGTTGCGCCTGTTCCAGCGCAGGTTTGGCTAAAACAATTAACTGCTTATCCAGGACTTGCTCTATATTATGGTTTTGACTGGTCAGATTATGGGTATCAACCGCCGGCGGCATTTTAGGCCTGAACACTATTCTCCCGTAATCCAGCCCCTTGGTTTTTTCATCCAGTATATCCTGATTAAGTTCCAGCATGTCGCTTCGTCCAACCATATCATCGATAGTCCGGAAACCGAGACTCGCCATATTCTCGCGTAATTCCTGGGCCACAAACCGGAAGAAATTAACCACATATTCTGGTTTACCGCTGAAATGCCGGCGCAGTTCCTCATCTTGCGTCGCCACGCCTACTGAACAATTATTTAAATGACAGTGCCGCAGCATAACGCAACCCAGCGTTATCAGGACAGCTGTACAAAAACCGAACTCTTCTGCCCCCAGCAATGCCGCTATCGTGACATCGCGTCCCGTACGCAACTGTCCGTCTGTCTGCAGACGCACCCGGCTTCTCAGGTCATTCAGCACCAGGGTCTGGTGAGTTTCCGACAATCCTAATTCCCAGGGTAGTCCGGCATGCTTGATCGAACTGACCGGTGAAGCTCCTGTGCCGCCATCGCCGCCGGAGATCAGGATCATATCAGCATGTCCTTTGGCTACTCCCGCAGCAATAGTGCCTACTCCTACTTCAGATACAAGCTTGACGCTGATACGGGCCCGGGGATTAGTGTTCTTGAGGTCAAATATCAGCTGGGCCAGGTCCTCAATAGAATATATATCATGGTGCGGCGGCGGTGAGATCAGGGTCACGCCCGGAGTAGTGTAACGGGTCTTGGCTATGGTCACGCTGACCTTATGTCCGGGGAGCTGGCCTCCTTCACCCGGTTTCGCGCCTTGGGATATTTTTATCTGCAATTCATCGGCATTCACTAAATAATTAGTGGTCACGCCAAACCTGCCGGAAGCCACTTGCTTGATAGCACTGCGCTTGGAATCTCCGTCTGGCAATGTTTTGAATCTCTCCGGGTCTTCCCCGCCTTCCCCGGTATTGGACTTTCCCCCCAACCGGTTCATGGCAATAGCTATCGTCTCGTGAGTCTCCTTGCTGATAGATCCAAAACTCATCGCTCCGGTGGCAAATCTTTTGACAATATTTTCCACTGGCTCTACTTCTGCCAGCGGGACCGGGTCATTCTTTTTAAATTTGAATAAACTGCGCAAGGTGGTAGGATGTTCAGACTGGTCATTGATCAAGTGCGAAAACTCTTTAAATTTTTCATAATTTCCGCTGCGTACCGCGTCCTGCAAAGCAGCGATACTTTCCGGGTTCCAGAGATGGAATTCACCGTCACGACGCCATTGATACAAACCCCCTGAGGCCAGGTACGGCACATCAAAAGTTTCCTTCTCCGGAAACGCCAGGCAGTGGCGGGTGATCGCTTCCCTGGCCAATACTTTCATGGTAGCTCCGCCGATACGCGATACTGCCCCGGTGAAACACCGTTCAATTACCTCCTGGCCCAAACCCAGGGCTTCATAAATTTGCGCCCCGCGATAACTCTGCAGTGTAGAAATGCCCATCTTGGAAAGGATCTTTTTGATCCCTTTATTAATGGCTTTGATGTAATTATCAATCGCTTTTTCCACCCTGATATGGACTTCACCTTCCAGGATCAAATGTTCTATCGCTTCATAAGCCAGGTAGGGGTTGATCACTCCGGCGCCAAAAGCGAACAAGAGAGCAAAATGATTAACCTCACGCGGTTCGCCGCTTTCCAAGATCATGGCGATCTGGGCACACAAACTACTCTTGACCAGACTTTGGTGGACCGCCCCTACCGCCAGTAACGCCGGGATAGCGGCATGGTCCCGGTCCACGCCCCGGTCACTCAGGATAATAAAAGTAAATCCCGCTTTAATAGCATGGGCAGCATCAGTGCAGATCCGGTCCAGGGCGCGCATAAAATCTTTCTCTTCGCCAGCCTGGAATAATATGGATATTCTTTTCGCGCGGAAGCCGGGTTCTTTGATCGAATGGATACGCGCCAGCTCTTCATTGGTTAGGATCGGTTGATCCACCCTCAATTTGCGGCAATTTTTGGCAACTTCTTCCATAATATTATGGCGCGGTCCCATAAAACTTTCCAGGCTCATCACCAATTCTTCCCGTATCGGATCGATCGCCGGATTAGTTACCTGGGCGAAAAGTTGTTTGAAATAATTGTATACTAATTGCGGTTTTTTACTGAGTATCGCATGCGGCGTATCATTGCCCATGGAACCAACCGGTTCCTGCCCGGTTTCTACCATTGGCTTCAGGATGATCTTCAGGTCTTCCCGGGTATAACCGAACGCTTTCATGGTAGTCAAAATATCCTGTGATTTTAAATAGGAGCTTTTATCCAATGGGTTAACCACGGCTTCAGGCAGGCTATCCAGGTTCAGCATATTATCGCGGAGCCAATCACCGTAAGGCTGGCGGCAGGACATCTGTTCTTTGACTTCCTGATCATCAATGATCCGGCCTTGCTTGGTATCGATAAAGAATATTTTTCCCGGCTCCAACCGTCCGCTCTTCAAAATTTCCTCCGGCGGAATATCCAGCACGCCTACTTCAGACGCCATTACCACAACGTTCTTTTTAGTCACCAGGTAACGCGCCGGCCGCAAACCATTGCGGTCAAGCACTGCTCCTATCTGGGTCCCATCGGTAAAAGCCATAGCCGCCGGACCGTCCCAGGGTTCCATTAAACAGGTATGGTAAAGATAGAAATCTTTTAAGGCCTGGTCCATAGCCTCGTCATGCTCCCAGGCCGAGGGTATAAGCATACTCATGGTATGAGCCAGGGAACGGCCGCCCAGCACCAAAAGTTCAAAAACATTATCTATCGTCGCCGAGTCACTGCCGCCAGGTACAACTACCGGCAGTATATGTTCCAGGTCAGCGCCGAATAATTTGCTTTTTAGCAATCCTTCCTTGGCGCGCATCCAATTAATATTACCGCGCAAAGTATTGATCTCTCCGTTGTGCGCCAGAAAACGGAATGGCTGGGACAGGTTCCAGGTAGGAAAAGTATTGGTACTGTAACGGGAATGTACCAGGCAGATGGCGCTGGTGAGATCAGGCTGCTGCAGGTCCAGGAAAAACCGTTCAACCTGCGCCGGCATTAATAGGCCTTTATAAGCAATGGTACGGCAGGATAAATTGGTGATATAGACTGTTTCATGTTTATTTGCCCGGATTTTGTTCTCTGCCAGTTTACGGATAATATATAGTCTGCGTTCAAATGATAATTCATCTTTTAATTCCGGGTTTTTACCGATAAAGACCTGTTCAATGACCGGCTCTGACTCCCGGGCAGTCTTGCCGATATCGGAATTATCCACCGGGACCAGTCGCCACCCCAGTAACTGCTGGCCTTGCGCGGCAATTACCCGGGCAATGATCTTCCGGCAGGATTCCCGTTCTGCCGGTTGCGCCGGCAGGAATACCAATCCTGTGCCATAGCTGCCAAGCCTGGGCAATTTGATATTATTTTCCGCGCAGACCCGGTTCAAGAACTCATGAGGCAGCTGGATCAAAATACCTGCTCCGTCACCGGTCTTGGGATCAGCCCCCGTAGCCCCGCGATGAGCCAGCCGAGTAAGCACCTGCAATCCTTGCCTGACTATCTCATTCGATCGTTGGCCTTTGATATTGCAGACAAAGCCAACGCCGCAGGAATCATGTTCAAATTGCGGTTCGTACAGCCCTTGTGATTTCATCTATCCGACCTTCCATTTCCCTATATCAATACCTATTTATACCTAATATCCTGGCAGTTTTCAATTGATTTCCTTCGGTTTGTTCCAAAATAAAATCAACCAGTTGTTTTTCCACCTTGGCCATTACGGTCTTGTAGAGGACGCCTCTTTTTTCCTCCACTACTCCATACCCTTCGGCCTTTAACATCTGGCTCACTATTTCCTGCATCTTTTTTTCGTCATCAGCGATCAAGACAGTTATCATAAATTCACCACTTATTGCCTAAATATTGACCATTGAGGCCAAAAAATATTAGGTCTTAAGTAAATTTAAAAAATTAGCGCATAATTCTTTAGCTTGCTGCTCTAATAAATCCTTCTTTTTATAGGCCGTCATCAGTAGTTCCACTGAATCAGGCAAGCTCTCATCAGCCTTGACCCAGGACCAGATCAAATCCGGTGTTACTTCGAAATGAAACTGCAGGCCGTAAGCGTTCTTCCCATACCGAAAAGCCTGGTTTTTGCAGACCTCAGAGGTAGCCAGCAACATACCCCCATCAGGTACAATAAAAGTATCTTCATGCCACTGAAAAACTTCTAAGGACCCCGCCAGGCCTTGAAAAAGCGGATCATGGGCAGCTTCGAGAGTAAGAGTAACATCAAACCAGCCTATCTCTTTCTGCGGCGCTTTTAGCACTGCCGCACCGCAGGCTTTAGCCAATAATTGAGAACCGAGACAAATCCCTAGATAGGGAATTTCTTTTTCCAGGACCTGCTTGATGAATATATTTTCTGCTTTCAGAAAAGGATACTTTTCCTCTTCGTATACATTCATGGGCCCGCCCATGGTTACTACCGCGGCAATATCATCCATGGCCGCTGACAAGCTTCTGCCTTTATACAACTCTACTGTTTGGAGTTCCCAGGTAGTATGACGGAAAAAATCCCCAATACTGCCTGAGCCCTCATTTTCAGCATGCTTTACCACTACGATTTTATTTTTCATCTACATTATAAACAGCATTTCGCGATATTTAGGAAGGTCCCACGCCTCATCTGAGAGAACTTTTTCCAGATCATCGCAATGCCGGCGGATATGTTCCATTAATGGTTTCAGTTCCTGGAAATAGAGCTCTGCCTTTCCCACAGCGTCTAGTCCACTGGCCTTTTCCAGCAGTTTCTCCATGGCCATAGTGTTTTTCCGGACATAGAATATCTTGTTGATAACTTCTGTCAGGTGCTTTTTCAGGTCTTCATAGGCTGCTTCATCAACCGACAAGCCAGCTTGTTGTTTCAGCTCGGTCAGCTGGGTCAAGTTCCCGGCCAGCCCCTTCTGATAATCAAAACCAGCTGGTACCACATTGGAGTGAACCATTTCCACTAAGGTATTCGCCTCTATGGTCAGCACGGTATTATACATCTCGGTCCAGATATGGTAACGGGAAATAAGCTCGTCCTTATTGAGCACTGCCTGTTTTTCAAATAAAGCAATGTTCTCTTTCTTGGTCAGGGCTTTCAGCGCTTCGGCGGTAGAAGCGATATTTGGCAACCCCCGTTTTTTAGCTTCTTCCACCCATTCGGCGGCATAATTATTGCCCTCAAACCTGATATTCTTAGTTTCTTTGGCCAATCGGGCCACTACCGCCATTACCGCGGTAGCAAATTCTTTGGACTTGAGCCCCTTTTCTATTTCCTCGGCTACATAGTTCAAAGAATCAGCAATGATCGTATTCACGACCATGATCGGGGTTCCTATATTTTGCGAAGACCCCAGGGCGCGGAACTCAAATTTATTACCGGTAAAAGCAAAAGGTGAAGTACGGTTGCGATCAGTAGCATCCCGGTTAACTTTAGGCAGTTTACCCACTCCCAAGTCCAGGATATCCTGTTTACTGACTTTTTGCTTAGCGCCTTTTTCTATCGTATCCAGAATAGCGGTAAGCTGTTCGCCCAAAAATACGGAAACAATGGCTGGCGGAGCTTCATTAGCGCCTAACCGGTGTTCATTACCGGCATGGGCAATGCTCGCCCGCAGTAGGTCAGCATGATAATATACTGCCCGCAGGACCGCCACCAGCACCGCCAGGAACTGCAAATTCTCTTCCGGCGTCTGGCCGGGATTCAACAAGTTGTTCCCATTATTATCCTGCATAGACCAGTTCAAATGTTTGCCGCTGCCATTGATGCCGGCAAAAGGTTTTTCGTGCAGTAAACAGACTAAATCATGGCGCAAGGCTACTTTTCTCATTATATCCATCAGCATCTGGTTATGGTCTGCCGCCAGGTTGGATTCTTCAAAGATCGGGGCAAACTCAAACTGATGCGGAGCTACTTCATTATGCCGCGTACTGACCGGGATACCTACCTTATATGCTTCTTCGCAAACTTCGTGCATAAAATTCATGGCCCGTTCTTTGATCGACCCGAAATACTGGTCCTCCAGCTGTTGGCCCTTGGGGGAAGGAGCCCCGATCAAGGTCCGGCCGGTCAGAGTCAAGTCCTGCCTCAGGTTGTAATAATTTTTATCGATCAGAAAATATTCCTGTTCCGGGCCGCAAGTGGAGATCACTTTTTTCACATTCTTGCTTTTGAAAAGTTTCAGCAATCTTACCGCAGCTTTGCTGATCGCTTCATCACTTCTCAATAAAGGCAGCTTCTTGTCCAGGGTATACCCATGATAAGAAATGAAAATACAGGGGATGCACAGGGTTTTGCCCAATTCAGTCTCAATGATATACGCCGGGCTGGAAGGATCCCAGGCAGTATAACCCCGGGCTTCAAAAGTGCTCCTGATCCCGCCGGAAGGGAAACTGGACGCATCTGGCTCACCTAATATAAGCTTGGACCCGGAAAACTTTTCCAGCACTTCACCTTTTTTTAAGGAAACAAAAGTATCATGCTTCTCAGCAGTCAAGCCGGTCATTGGCTGAAACCAATGAGCATAGAATGTCGCCCCCTTTTCCACAGCCCAGTCTTTCATCGCTGAAGCAATTTCATCTGCTTCCTTTGCCGTGATGGTGACCCCATCCTCTAACCACTTGGTAAAAGCATCCAGGGTCTTTTTGCTGACCCGTTTTTTCATTTCCTTTATGCTGAATGTATTTATCCCAAAATACTGGGATACTTTTTTAGCCTGCTTCTCTTTGCCAAATTTTACACTGCCGATCTTTTCCAACATACTCTGCCTGATATTCATGGTCTTTCCTCCCAAATTTGCTTCAAATTTGTCCCCCCGTTTAGATTTGCTATGCAAATCTGGGGGGATCATTTTTCCTTAGTGCAGATTTACCCTCCCTAGATTTCTTCCTCTACAGATTTACAAAGTAAATCTTGGGGGCCTTACCCCACGCTGATTCACTTCGTGAATCAATACGCGGGGGCTGCGCTTCGCTCCGTAAAACAAAAAACGTTCAACCTGGTCATCATTTGACCAAAATTGAACGTCTGTGTTCAGTGTTGTCCGCTTATACCGGCACTACTTCGTGCCTAATTATTATTCAGTTGTTGCCTACTATCTATACAAGTAAAAAAAAACTCTTTTTGGTAACCTATTCGTTTTCAAATTTTTTGAAAACTTCGAGCACATCTTCCGGAGTAACCGCCTCCATCAGGGCTTTCCTGAATTCAGACTTGCGCAACAAACGAGACAGCGCCGCCAGGTATTTCAGGTAAGCTACGAGCTTATCGGGATTAGTGCCCATGATAAATACCAGGTACACCGTATCCCCGTCCATTGAAGCAAAATCAAGGCCTTTTGCCGATCTGCCAAACCCGATCACAAAATCACTTACTGCTTCAGTCGGGGCATGAGGCACTGCGACCTGCAGGCCGATACCGGTGGTGCCTCTTTCTTCCCGTTCCATGATATCCTTAATAAATAATTCTTTATCCTGAACCTGTCCGGCCTTGACCAGCATCTCGCTCATTTCCCGGATCGCTTCATCCCGGGTATTAGCCTGCAATTCCATCAGGCAACATTCTTTTTTAAAGCATTCGCCCATTTTCACTTTCCGCTCCTTGGACTTTCTTATTTATAAAAAGGCGTAACTAGTAGAGCCACCCAAACCACTAAGGTGGTGGCGAACCCCACTGACAGGCCAATCCAGAACCAGGTGAAAAACTTGATCTTTATTTTCTTTTCCTTTTGCAATATTCCCAGGGCCACAATATTGGCGGTTGACCCGACCAGGGTGATATTACCGCCAAAACAGCCGCCGAACAGCAAGGCCCACCATAAAGGCTGCAGTTCTATGCCAAATTTAGTGAATTCCTGCACGATCGGGATAAAGGCAGCGACCATCACAACATTATCTAAAAGACTGGACCCAATAGTACTGGCCCACAATATAAAAGCCGTGATAAAATGTGGATTATGTCCGGTGAGCCCAGTGATCTTCAAAGCCAGCACATCAGTGGCTCCGGTATATTTTAAAGTACCGGTCTGGGCAAATAATAACAGGAAGAATAATAAGGTGCCCCATTCCACGTCTTTTTCCAGGAATTCCTGCGCTTTAGTATGCTTCCAGAGCATGATCAGGCCGGCCGTAACCATCGGCACGATCAGGAGTACCGTATTATTTTCCAATCCCCACCATACATCCAGGCGATGCGACAGGGCAATAAAGACAATGCTGGTGCCAAAAATATAAAGAGCGGTCTTGGTTTGCTTATCTGCCGGCACCGAGATCAGGCGAATGAGTATTTCATTGGATCCCAGCTCTTTGATCTTTTGGTCCAGCTTCTCCAGGTCACGCCTGTACCAACGCATCACTATGAAGATCATTACCAACAGGCTCAACATCGCCAAAGGAAACGCTTTAATGATAAAATCTTCAAAAGTAAGCCCTGACCTGGTGGCGATCAATATCCCGACCGGATTTCCTAAAACAGTGCCTGCTGAGCCGATATTAGTCGCTAAGATGGAGATTATAATATAGGGGATCGGGTCAACTTCAAAATAATCGCAGATCTCCAGTATGGCCGCAACCATAAAAATAATGGATGTCACTTCTGCCACTGCGCACGATAACAGTGCCGAGATTATGGAAATAGCAAAAACAAACTTTTTTGCGGTCAGGTTCTGGATACGCAAAATCCAGCTGACTATCCAGGCAAAAAACCCGGCATCTTTCAGCAAACCGACAACGATCATCATCCCGATTAAAAATAGAATGATCTCCAGCGAAGAGAATTTGACCAGATGCTCCAGGTCAATAGCGCGAGTCGCTAACAATACGGAAGTGCCTAAAAACACAAAACTGATGCGAAAATCCCAGAAAAACAGGGTCCCCATTACTGAAACTGAGAAAACCGCTATAGACATGGCCTGAACTGAGTTCATACCTATGGCCCTGGAGACAAAACCCAGGGCAGTGGCAATGGCCAGCAATACTATAAGTTTTATAAGATTAGTTCTCATCTCAGCTAATTATACTCCTGGCTGAAAAATACTTTGATCACATCTTCCCTGGCCACTATTCCTATTAATTGCTTATCCTTATTTAGCACAGGAATCCTCCTAACCAGCTGGGTAAGCATGATCCTGGCCACTTCACTCAAGGCAGTCTCTTCATCAACACTAATAACTTCTTCCCGCATTACATCTTTTACTTTCATAGTCTGTAAGGCATCAACTTTCTGTTTGATTATTTTAGGATTCTCTTGATACGTGAAACTGCCCACTTTAGAGATATAACCAGGTAAAAGTGTCTTTAAAACCCCTTTTTCAGTGAACATCCCTACTAATTTGTTATTTTCATCAACAACCGGCAAGCCGCTAATTTTCATTTTGAATAATAGGTCCAAAGCTTCCCTGGCATTCATTTCAGGAGAAAGAGTGTTCACCTTAGTGGCCATGATCTCTTTTACTTTCATCGGAGCCCCCTTACCTGCAATAATTTATTTTTTATCATAAATATATTAAAAAAGCTATGTTTAATTATTCTACTTAACCTCTATATTTACTCGTGATCGGCATTCTTCTATCTCTACCAAAAGCTTTCGGGGTGATCTTGATCCCCGGCGGCGACTGCCGGCGCTTGTACTCGCTCCGGTCCACCATACTGATCACTTTGGCTACTACTTCCGCATCAAAACCCTGTTTCACGATCTTCTGCAGTTCCTTATCCTCTTCAATATAGGCCTTGAGAATAGGGTCCAAAGTCTTATACTCAGGCAAAGTATCTGAATCCTTCTGATTCGGCTTCAGCTCTGCCGTAGGAGCTTTCGTGAGCACATTACCCGGAATCACCTTACCGCGTTTATTGCGGTATTTAGCCAACTTATAGACCAGGGTCTTCGGCACGTCTTTGATGACCGCAAACCCTCCGGCCATGTCCCCGTACAACGTGGCATACCCGGTACTCATCTCTGATTTATTACCGGTGGCTAATACCAGCCAGCCAAACTTATTTGAAAACGCCATCAGGATATTGCCCCTGATACGCGCTTGTAGATTCTCTTCTGCGATATTTCTCGCCATCCCGCCAAAAACCGGCTCCAGCATTATTAAATAGGTCTGGTACAATTGCTTGATCGGCAAGGTCATATACTTAATCCCCAGATTATTCACTGTCTGCCGCGCATCTGTTTCCGACATCTTGGACGAATACTGTGAAGGCATGAACACCCCGACTACATTATCCCGGCCCAGCGCATCCACAGCCAGAGTAGCGACTAGCGCCGAGTCTATTCCGCCGCTCATACCCAGCACTACTTTCTGGAATCCGTTCTTGCCTACATAATCTTTTAATCCCAGCACCAGAGCCTGATATACTTCCGCCACTGGATCCAAAAATCGGACACTTTGTTTTAGTAGCGGCATCCTTTTTTTAGTTGATATATTCTTATCAATTAATAGTACATTTTTATGACCCTGAACTGGCCGATGTGGGACTTCCAGATCCACTATCTGCAAATCTTCCCTGAATGGCATGGCCTTGCTGATGATCCGGCCATTCTGGTTCACTATCATACTCTGGCCATCAAACAACAGCTCATCCTGGCCGCCCACCATATTCACATATATGATAGATACGCCATTATCTTTGGCCTGTTTCTTGATGATCCTCTGCCGTTCATTGATCCGCCCGGAATAATATGGAGAAGCATTAATGTTGATTATGAGCTTTGCGCCAGCCTTGGCCTGCGTGCAGATCGGCCCGGTATTCGGGTGCCAGATATCCTCGCAAATATTACCGCCAAACAACACCTGACCATATTGGAACACCCTGGTCTCTTTACCTGGAGCAAAATATCTCTTTTCATCAAAAGGCCCGTAATTAGGCAGTATCATCTTGTGGAACACACCCTTAATCTCACCTTTATATATTACTGCCGCCGCATTGTAGAGGTCCTTGCCCTTCTTGTCTACAAAACCCACAATAGCCACTATATCCTCAGTGGCAGTGGCTACGAGTTTAATAGCCTCCTGGTTATCAGCCACAAACTTCGGCTTCAGCAGCAGGTCCTCAGGCGGATACCCGGTCAGCGCCAGCTCCGGGAATACCACTATATCAGCCCCGAACTCCTGCGCGCGCCGGATATAGCTCACTATCTTCCCGGCATTACCGTTAAGATCACCTACTGTACTATTTATCTGCCCTATGGCTATTCTAAGTTTGCCGTTTTCCATCTACTATTCCTTTGTTTGTCGCTTTTAAGACACCTTCGAGGTGGCTGTACGTCCTGCCCCCGCGTCTTTGATTTGTCCTGTTTCTCGGACAAATCAGCAGGGGGTTCCCAGGGGACTCCTGAAAGGTGGTTTCCGGTTAGGTACTATTATACCATAAAAACAAAAACACGGATACCCTAAAATCCTCATCGGATTAAAAGGACATCCATGTCCATTACCCGCCAAACTGCTTTGGCGGGTCATTTACTCTCGTAAATGAAAAAGCCTTCCAGCAACTTTGCCGGAAGACATCCTTGTCTTACCAACTTCTATGTAATTATCTTACAAAATAAGTATAGCAAATGGCTGCTCTTTTGTCAATTGGAAAATTATATATTGTCAACTAAGAATTAAAAGTGCACAGGTTTTAAAGGATTTAAAGATTAAAAG
>CAZFDO010000001.1:0-26626 GCA_964517965.1 uncultured Clostridia bacterium | reverse complement strand
CCACGAACTTTGACTATTTTAGCTATTTCCTGGAACTGGTGATCACGCCATTATTTTTTTTCTCCGGCATTTTTTTTCCGTTGAGCCAGTCACCGGGCTGGTTGAAAGCGCTTTCTGGTGTTTTCCCCTTGACCCATGCGGTAGAGTTGTCCCGAGCTTTGGTCATGGGTACTGTGCCGCAGCGGCCTTTAACTAATATAGTATTTCTTATTGTCCCCAGTATTGGGTTCTTTTACTGGAGTGTCTGGCGCATGAAGAAGAGAATGATCAAGTAAACTGGCTCACTGCCTGTCCCCCCTGCCAGTTGTGCGTAGCAAAACTAGGGGGGATTACCCCTTGGGGTGTCCATAATAACTTAAAGGAGATCAAACAAATGTTCAGAGATAAAATTAAAGTATTGGATTGTACCATCAGGGATGGGGGATTGATCAATAACCATAAGTTTGACCACCGTTTCGTACGGGAAGTGTATAAAGCCCTTTCCGCAGCTAAAGTCGATTACATGGAAATTGGCTATAAGAATTCCAAGAAACTTTTTAATACTAAAGATTATGGTCTCTGGAAATTCTGCGAAGATGATGATATCAAAAAAGTCATCGACGGGATTGAGTCAGATACCAAGATCTCGGTGATGGTGGATGTGGACCGGGTGGAGGTGGAAGATATTAAACCGCGCAAAGAAAGTCCGGTGGCGATGATCCGCGTAGCTTCCTATGTCAAAGATATCGACAAAGCTATTTATTTAGTAAATCATTTTGCCGATAAAGGTTATGAGACAACAGTGAACATAATGGCTGTTTCCCGGGCGCTGGATAACGAGCTGACTGAAGCCCTGCAACAGCTGGAAAAAGAGTGTAAAGCGCAGGTGATTTATATTGTAGACAGTAATGGCGCTTTGTACCAGGAAACGACCGAACTCCTGATCAAAAAAGCCAAGAGTATCCTAAAAACCAAAGAAGTAGGTATCCATGCTCATAACAACCAGCAATTAGGCTTCGGCAATACTATCGAGGCTATTATCCATGATGCCAATTATGTGGATGCGACTATTTATGGTCTCGGCCGGGCGGCGGGCAACTGTCCGCTGGAGCTGATCATGGGATTTCTGAAAAATCCCAAGTTTGACATCCGACCGATACTGGATGTGATCTCCAAGGAATTTATACCTTTGCGTGAAAAAATTGAATGGGGCTATATTATTCCCTATATGATCACCGGGATACTGGATGAACATCCTCGGGCGGCAATGGCCTTGCGCGATGGTGACAAAAAAGAAAATTATCGGGAGTTTTACGAAAGCCTGGTCGGCGGGGATGAGGAGTAGAGCACTGACATGGAAATAGCTAAATTTAAGCAACAGCCGATCATCGGCATTATGCGCGGCATAGGCATGGATATTCTTGATCAATTACTGGAAACCATTATTGACACAGGTTTACAGACAATTGAAATTACCATGAATACTGATGGAGCGGAGCAGTTGATCCGGCAGGCTATTAAAAAATCTGCCGGGCGGTTAACAATTGGCGCCGGTACGGTACTGGATCTAAAAAGCCTGCAACTCGCGCTTAAAGCCGGGGCTACTTTTATAGTGCTGCCGACATTGGTGCCTGAAGTAGTAAAATATTGCGTCACTCATAAGATTCCCGTGTTTCCCGGTGCTTTAACTCCGCAGGAAATATTTAATGCCTGGCAGTCTGGCGCCACCATGGTCAAAGTTTTCCCGGCTAAAACATTCGGCCCGGAATATTTCAAAGAGCTTAAAGGTCCTTTTAATAATATCGAGCTGCTGGCTTGCGGCGGTGTTTCTCCGGCAAATCTGAAGATCTATATAGGCAACGGTGCCAGCGCAGTATCCTTTGGGGCTAGTGTTTTCCGCCCGGATTGGCTGGCTAATAAAGAATTCCCGAGTATTAACCGGCGGATCAGCCAATATTTAAAAGCTCTTATTAACGAATAAATTTATGTTTCTACCTACAACCAAAGCAGAAATGCGGCAGCTGGGCTGGGATACTTTAGATATTATCCTCGTGACTGGCGATACCTATATTGACAGCCCGTATATCGGGGTGGCGGTCATTGGTAATTTATTGCAGGCTGAAGGATATAAGGTGGGGGTCATCGCCCAGCCTGATCTTGATAATGATGATATTGCCAGATTGGGCGAGCCTGGCCTGTTTTGGGGCGTAACCGCCGGGTCGCTTGATTCCATGGTGGCAAATTTTACTGCCAGCAAAAAAAGAAGGCGGCAGGATGACCTTACCCCTGGTAGTATCAATAACCGCCGCCCGGACCGCGCCACTATCGTTTATGCCAACCTGCTCCGCCGCTATTTCAAAAATACCAAACCCATAGTGCTCGGCGGGGTGGAAGCCAGCATGCGCCGCGTCGCGCATTACGATTATTGGGATGATAAGATCCGTAAATCCATTCTTTTTGACGCCAAAGCTGATATTTTGGCCTACGGCATGGCCGAGAAAAGTATCCTGGCACTTGCCGCAAAAATTAAAAATCATGAGGATTTTAGTAAGGTAAGAGGTATTTGTTATATCGCCAAGACACCACCTCCCGGATATATAAATCTGCCTTCTTTTGAAGAAGTATCTGGCAATAAGCAAAAATTCATAGACATGTTTCACCTCTTCTACCAGAATAATGACCCCTTGACCGCACAAGGGATGTGCCAACTGCATGATACCAGGTATCTGGTGCATAATCCTCCGAGCGAAAATGTGAGTCAGCAGGAACTGGATAGGGTTTTTGACCTGGATTATCAGCGGGAAGTGCACCCCTTCTATAAAAAACAAGGCCCGGTTAAAGCCCTGGAAACGATCAGGTTTTCTATCACCTCGCACCGGGGTTGTTACGGTGAATGTAATTTCTGCTCTATCAGCGTACATCAAGGCCGGACTGTTGTTTCCCGCAGTGAAAGATCGATCATCAAGGAGGCCACAGCGATTACCAAGCTGCCTGATTTCAAAGGCTATATCCTTGATGTAGGCGGCCCGACAGCAAATATGTACGATATTGAATGTGCCCGGAAGCTTAAATTTGGCGGGTGTAAAGATAAAAGATGTTTATTTCCGGTGAACTGCCCGCAGTTGCCGATAAAACACCGCAATCAGATAAAACTGCTACAGAAGATCAGCCGGATACCAGGGGTGAAGAAAGTGTTTGTGGCCTCTGGACTTAGGTATGATATGATCTTAGCTGATAAGGAATCAGGGTTAGACTATCTCCGGGAAATTGTGCAGAATCACGTTTCCGGGCAGTTAAAAATAGCGCCAGAGCATACGGCGGAAAAAGTACTGAATTATATGGGCAAGCCTGGAACAGGGGCTCTTAATAAATTCCGGACAGAATTTAACCGGCTCAGTAAAGAAGCAGGCAAAAAACAATTTCTGACTTATTATTTTATTGCTGCTCATCCTGGCTGTAGTATTGAGGAGATGGAAGAGCTCAAAGACTTTACGCGGCGCGAATTAAAAATCAGGCCTGAGCAGGTGCAGATTTTTACCCCTCTGCCTTCAACTTATTCGGCCTTGATGTATTATAGCGGGCAGGATCCCTTTTCCGGCCGGAATATTTTTGTGGAAAAAGAACCGGGTAAAAAAGAAAAGCAAAAGAGGCTTTTAGTCTAATTGTTAACTTAAGCTGGTATTATAAAATAAGAGATAATAATGATTGACAATTTTATTAAATAGGACTATAATAGTCTACAATAAAGAACATAAATCGCAATGAAAGGAGCAATATTATGAGCAAATCATTAAAAGGAACCAGGACAGAGAAGAACCTGCTGGCTTCATTTGCCGGGGAATCGCAAGCCCGGAACAGGTATACATATTTTGCCGGCGCGGCCAAGAAAGAAGGTTATGAACAGATAGCAGCTATTTTCCAGGATACGGCGGACAATGAGAAAGAGCACGCCAAGGTTTTTTTTAAATTCCTGGAAGGCGGGGACGTAGAGATCACATCTGCCTATCCGGCGGGCAAGATCGGGACAACTCTGGAAAACCTAAAAGCCGCAGCTACAGGAGAGAATATGGAATGGGGTATGCTTTATCCGAACGCTGCCAAAGTAGCCGAAGAGGAAGGATTCAAAGAAATTGCCGTAGCCTTCAATAATATCTCCAAAGTGGAAAAAGGGCATGAACAGCGTTACCTGGCCCTGGCTAAGAATATCGAGAGTAAACAAGTATTTAAAAAAAATCAGCCGGTGTGCTGGCGCTGTCGCAACTGCGGCTATATCCATGAAGGAGCCAATGCTCCGGATATGTGCCCAGCCTGCAAGCATCCGCAAGCCTACTACGAAATTCTGGCAGAAAATTATTAAACAGTAGTAAGTGACAGAGTGACAAAAAGTTGAATAGATCTTTTGCTGGTAATTATTTTGCCGGGAGCTAATTTGCAGTTATTGAAAAACTATTCTTTGCCGGAATTAAAGGAAGATTTTAAACGGTTGGGCCTGCCTGGCTATCGCGCCGGCCAGGTATTTCACTGGATTTATAAAAAAGGAGCGTCTGAGTTTGCACAGATGGGCAATTTGCCCAAAGTCTTATTAAAGACCTTAGCCGAGAATTATGAACTGTGCGCCTTTCCCGGTGACCGCGAGTTTATTTCCCAGGACGGTTCACGTAAGTATCTTCTCAAATTACATGATGGAAATCAGGTGGAATCTGTCTTTATTCCTGCCGGCGTCCGGAAGACCATTTGTATCTCTACCCAGGTGGGCTGTAAATTCTCCTGCGGAATGTGCGCCAGCGGATTGAAAAGTTATGTGCGCAATCTTGCCGTGGCAGAGATCATAGATCAACTCCTTTATGTGCAACGACAAGCGCAAGCCAAAATAACCAATATTGTTTTTATGGGTATGGGAGAGCCGCTGGAGAATTATGAAAATGTCACTCAAGCTATCAGGGTCATCAATAGCCAAGAGGGCCCGGCA
Source organism: uncultured Clostridia bacterium (assembly GCA_964517965.1). Taxonomy (GTDB): domain Bacteria; phylum CAYTYR01; class UBA6262; order UBA6262; family UBA6262; genus UBA6262. Next base: position 21,678 of record CAZFDO010000001.1, on the reverse strand, counting down.
ATAGCCGCGCGCAGAATTACTATTTCTACTGCCGGGTATCTGCCAGGCATTAAGAAACTTATTGATTTTGACCTGCAGGTTAATCTATCCCTTTCATTACATGCCACAACTGATGAACAACGCACCAGGATCATGCCGATCAATAAAAAATATCCGATGAAAGAGGTTTTGAAAACCTGCTTTGATTATTTTCAGCATACCGGACGCATCGTCACCCTGGAATATATATTACTAAAAGGTATTAATGATACCCTGATCGATGCCCAGCGGCTGGCAACCATAACGCATGGCTTGAAAGGCAAAGTAAATTTGCTACCTTTTAACCCGGTACAAGGATTACCATACCAGCCAGTAAAGAAAGCCGGAATAGAGCAGTTCGAAAAGTGGCTTAAGAGCAGTAAAGTGCCGGTCACGGTCAGGGAATCACGGGGGGCGGATATTTTTGCAGCGTGCGGCCAGTTGGCGGCGAATAACAGCGGACAGCGTTCAGAGGACAGCGGACAGGGAGTCGGGAGTTGAAAGGAAAAGCTAAGAAGTACAAAATAGTGGTGTTTGATATGGACGGCACTTTGACCCAGCATGTAAGTTCCTGGCAATTAATTCATGAGAAACTGGGTATGTGGGATGAGGATGCCTGCCATTACCAGGCGCAATTTCTTAAAGGGAAGATAAGCTATAGAAAATTCTGTGCCTTAGACGCCCAACGCTGGAAAGGGCTACCGGCAGCAGATATTACCAGCCATCTGCATGCTATTCCGTATAGCCAGAATGTAAAAAAAGCTCTCATAAAATTAAAAAAACTGGGCTTCAAACTGGCGATTATCTCTACCGGGCTGGATCTGCTGGCTTTTAAGGTCAAAAAGGATTTAGGGATAGATTATTGTATCTGTAATAAGTTATATGTGAGTAAGGGCCGGTTAACCGGCCGGGTGAAAATAGATATTGCTCATGGGGAAAAAGGTAAAATATTCAAAAGATTACTAAAAAAAGCAGGGATAAAGCCTGGGCAAGCAATATTTGTTGGAGATTCAGCCACGGATGTGCCGGCTGCCAGAATCGCCGGCTATGCGATCGCTTTCAACGCCTCCCATAGCGGACTGGCAGATATTGCGGATTATAACTGCCGCACTAAAGATTTTAGTGAAGTGGTCACTGCTATTAAAAAAGTTTGTAGCCAAGGTGAATAAAATAAGGAAACGGAATATGTACCCAGGGGCTGCCAAAAGCGGCCCTTGTTTATTTTAAAAAGGATTGGATAAATACAATTGCCAGTAAACTATAAAAGCGGTATAATATAAAAATGGGAGAAAACGTTTTAAGAACTCATAAAACCTATGTTATTTTGATTCTTTTATTTAGTTCTATGTTTTTAGGAGCCAGCTATAAAGATCCGAAGCCGATGGTCGTCAAAGTAGCAGTCGCGAATATCCGGGCCAAGCCGGTTGAACATAACAACAAATACTGGCAAGATCCTTTTCAAAACAGCCAATTGGAAGAAGGGGAAGCGGTCTTTGTCTGGGAAGTAGAAGAAGAATGGGCCAGAGTGCAGTGTCCTGACCAATTAGTCTATAATTATCGTCAGCGGCGGTGGGAACCCTGCAGTGGTTGGGTCAGGGCTGACCAGTTAAGTGAAGATCTCAGTAAAATGAAAAAAGTAGTTGCCTATGATCTGCCGGAAAAGCAACTGCGAAAAATCATTCTGGTTAAGGCAGCCCAGCACCTGGATTCCCTGTACTTATGGGGTGGTTGCTCACTGCATGATCCTGATTATAAAGATACCCTGACCGGGGGTGGACTGTTCAGGTTTAGTAAATTGGGCCTACCGGAGGATCGGGGTGATTACCCCCCGCGATGCTAGAGACCAGTTCAAGAAAGCCCGGCCTATTAGCCAGCAGCAGTTATTGCCAGGGAATCTGGTTTTCCTGGCTAACGCCAGCAAAAATAATGAGATCCAGCATGTCTTGATCTATACCGGCGGTGAAGAGATGCTCGAAGCTTATAAAACAGGAGAGCGGGTAAGAAGGATAACCTTCCAGGAAAAAATAGGATTACCTTTAGGTAAATTGCGCAATGGCTTGCGCGTGGGTGATAAAGTGGTTTATTTTGGGACATTTTTTAAGAAAAGGAAGCAATCAAAATAGGACTGATAAATTATGAACGAAGTGCTTGATTTAAATGAACATATACGGGATATTCAGGAAATCTCCATTGCCATTGATTGCTGGGATGATATCTTTTCTGATTTCGACCCCAGCCCACTGGAAAAAAGGGTGCTTTCTGAAGATTTTCTGGCTGAATTACGGAAGAGATATCGTGAAACGCAACAAGGCAATTATGTGATCACTATTTATGCTCCAGTATCGCTCAAGGATGATAATACGGAACGGATCGTAATTAAGCGGTTGAAACAATACTTCAAATTCAAGTTCTTATCGTTAACTAAAGAACTGAATAATCACCGGGCTAAGGGAGGATTGTTTATTGTCCTTGGTGTGGGAGCTCTGGGCTCAATGTCTATGGTAACTTTTTATAAACTATTGAACCAGATACAAATAGAATTATTGGGGATCGTCTTAGTGCCCTTGGGCTGGTTTGGCATCTGGGAAGGATTCTCCAGGATCATCGAACCAGCACCAAGACTAACCCAGGAGCTTGAACTGTACAGTAAGTTAGCCAAGGTTACGATCAAGTTTAAATATGCCGGCCAATTGAAATAAGGAGACAAGGGTGAAAAAGTTTATTGTTATAGGAGTGCTGGTTATTATCAGTTTGATAATTACCGTGCTGCATCTCAATAATAAATATGCCCAAACAGCAGCGACTATGCCGGCGGTATCTGCCGGCGGCGCGGGTGGCAGTACTGAAAAGATAAAGGTGATCTCCAACGGAGAAAGCGTTGACCTGAATAAACATCTGGTCAAGGATTATGTGGTAGTGTTTGATTTTTATGCTGATTGGTGCGGGCCCTGTCATATCCTGGGCCCAAAAATAGAAGAATTGGTCAATAAGTATGATTATGTATTGCTACGTAAAATAAACATCGTTGATTGGGGTAGTGCCGTAGCTAAGCAATATAAAATACAGTTTGTGCCTAATGTACGGGTCTATGATAAACAGGGGCAGATGATTGGAGACCCGACCCCAGATTATAATCAGATCGCGGAATATGTAGGTAAAGCCCGGAAGTAAAGATAGGCCCTTATACATTATACCGGTGGGTTATGCAGATTAAAAGAAGAGGAGATCAAGAAATGAAATACCTGAGTGAGGATGAAGCCTTTAAGGTCGCCATGAACCTGGAAGAGGAAGGGCAGCGGTTTTATGAAGAGTGTGCTCGGCAGGTTAAAAATACCGAGACCAAACATATTTTTTCCCAATTAGCCAGTGAAGAGCGGGAACATTTTGATACATTCAAAAAATTACATGACGAAATGGGCAAAGCTGCGGTTAAACCACTGGGCAATGATGAAGAAGTGCGTCAATATTTGGCCAGCCTGGTGCGACCGGGTATTTTTTATGATGTCAAAAGCATTCCCCGGGAAAGTATCAGGGCCTTGAACGAATATGAAGTGATGCATATCGGTATCCAGACAGAAAAAGATTCTATCCTTTTTTATACAGAAGCCTGGCAGAACTGTACCCACAGCAAAGGCAAAAAGGCTTTCAAAAAGATACTGCTGGAAGAACGCCGGCACTTGAATATTTTGATCAAGCGGCTGATCAGTCTTAAACAACTTAAAAAATAAGCAGATAATTTAGCTTTTAGGCGGAGGATTCATGAAATTGATAATTGTAGGAAATGGCGTAAGCGGGATAACTGTGGCGAAATTCTTCCGGACCCAGAGCGAAGACGCAGAGGTAACTATTTTTACTGAAGAAAACGACCATTATTATCCACGGCCGATACTGATAGAGTTCCTGGCTGGCCGCGTAAAGCATGAAGAAATATATTTTTATCACTGGGACTGGTATACAGAAAAGAAAATCAAGGTGGTGTTTGGCAAAAAAGTAGTAAAAGTACATGAAAAATTAAAAAAGATAGAGTTGGAAAATGGGGAGCAGCACCCCTACGATTGCCTGGTGCTGGCTAATGGGGCCAGAAGTAATATCCCGGCCTTGGAAGGATTTAAGAAAAAAGGCTCTTTTAGCTTGCGCACTATTGATGATGCGCAAAGTATGCTGGAATATCTTAGCGCTCTGAAACCAGTTAATGATACCGATAAAAGAAAAGCGGTTATTTTGGGTGGAGGGTTTTTAGGGTTGGAGACCGCTTATGCCATGTTAGGCGCAGGATTAGAGCCGCTGGTTCTTGAACGTAATAAAAGTCTCCTGTCCCGACAGATTGATGAACAGGGTTCCGATATTTTAAAATCCAAACTGGAAAGCCTGGGTATTAAATTTAAGTTTGAAGCTGAATGTATAGCGGTTAATGGTAACGACCAAGTGGAAAGTATTACTCTCAATGGCGGAGAGGTAATTCCGGCGGACATAGTCATTATGGCGGCTGGCATCAGTTCGAATTTCGAATTGGCCCAGGCCGCTGGATTGAAAGTCAACAAAGGCGTAGTGGTCAATAAATTTTTACAGACTGATGATGAATCTATTTATGCCTGCGGCGATGTAGCCGAATTCGAGGGCCAGGTATATGGTATCATCCCGATAGCTTTAGCCCAGGCCCAGACTGTTGCTTTTAATGCGCTTAATGGCCCGAAATTGGTTTATAAAGGGGTGTTGCCCAATAGTACCTTAAAAATTGCCGGCATTGATCTTACTTGTTTAGGCGATTCCAATCCACCGGCTAGTGCTTATGAGATTATGCGCAAAACAGATCAGGGAAAAGGGATATATATAAAGCTTCTGCTCAAGGCCAACAAGGTTGCCGGAGTAATATTGATCGGGGATAGGAAAGATGTTTTATCCTGGACCAAGATCATTAATCAGGGGATTAATATCGGCCGGTTCAGAGATTCCATCTTAAGCGAGAATTTTGATATGGCCCAGGTCTTTAGTAAATAAAACAATAAGGACGTATATATGGCGAAGGATCCGGTATGCGCTATGGAAGTGGCGGAAAACCCTTCATCTCTGCAACTTGAATATAAAGGCCAGACCTACTATTTCTGCTCCCCCGGCTGCAAAAAAAGTTTCCAACAGGATCCAGAACAGTATCTGTCCAGTGGGTTGAAAGAATCAACGGATCTTGGCGTTAAAGTTGATAGTAAAATTAATCCCGCCTCCCTGAATAAGATCAATATTGGCATAACTGGTATGACCTGTACTTCCTGCGCGAGGACTATTACTAAAGCTCTACTCGCTGTCCCTGGCGTGACCCTGACCAATGTAAATTTTGCCAGTGAAAAAGCCCTGGTAGAATATGATGCTGCTAAAACTGATAAAGAAATATTGTACCGGGCAATTGAAGATTCTGGTTATGGGGCAGTCAAGGAAGAACAGCTCGCAGACATAGAAGATATCTATTTCCGGCAGGCCAAGAGACGTCTGGTAGTGGCTTGGGGATTTACCATTCCGATAATCCTGTTGATGATCCTGGAAATGGTTTTTAAAATTAAAGACCCAGTTTTGAATTGGTGGTATCTAGCTCTTTCTTTTACTCCGGTTTTTATCGTTGGTTGGCGCACTCACCGCGGGGCGTATAACTCCATAAAATTCCTTAATTTGGGGATGGACAGCCTGATCTCTCTGGGCACGTTGGTATCGTATGGGACAGGCTTGGTCCATTTGGTAATACCGCAGATGCATTCTTATGCGCCGGTTGCTGCCATGATCATGTCCTTCCACCTGGTGGGGAAATATTTGGAAACACTGACCAAAGGGAAAGCCTCGCAAGCTATTAAAAAGTTAATAAAATTGGAGGCCAAGACTGCCAGGCTGCTGGTCAATGGCCAGGAGCAGGAAGTGCCCTTGAGCGTGGTTAAAATAGGGGATATTATGCTGGTAAAACCAGGTGAGAAAATCCCCACTGATGGAGAGGTTTTATCCGGTATTTCCAGCGTTGATGAATCTATGGCTACCGGGGAGCCCATGCCGGTAACCCGTACCAGCGGTGATAAAGTGATCGGCGCGACCCTTAACCAGGAGGGTATGCTGCAAATCAAAGCCACAAAAATCGGCCAGGCCACTTTTCTGGCCCAGGTTATTAAGCTGGTAGAAGAATGCCAGGGATCCAGAGTCCCGATCCAGGAATTAGCTGATAAAGTGACCGGGTATTTTGTGCCGGTCATTTTTGGCATTGCCCTAATAACATTTATAACCTGGCTGGTTATAGCTAATGTCTCAACAGCGGTATACAGCGCCGTGGCAGTATTGGTGATCGCCTGCCCCTGTGCTTTGGGGTTAGCTACGCCGACGGCCCTGATGATGGCCAGTGGCTTGGGAGCCCAGCACGGCATCCTGATCAGGAACGGCGAAGCCATCCAGACCCTGGGCAAGATCCAAACCATAGTTTTTGATAAAACCGGCACTATTACGAAAGGCCGGCCTGAAGTAACCGATATATTCACTGCCGCCGGGGTTTTACCTGATTTTATGCTGGGCATCGCCGCCAGCGTGGAAAATTATTCTGAACACCCTTTGGGTTTAGCGATAGTAGTAAAATCACAAGATAAAAATATAAATTTACTGTCCGTAGATAAGTTTAGCGCGGTTATTGGCAAAGGGATCAAAGGAGAAATTGAAGGTAAAAAAGTATTTGTTGGCAGTCAGAGGTTTTTACAGGAAAATAATTGTGATGAGCCGGCTTTGCATAACGAAGTCAATCGTTTGGGACAAAAGGCCAGGACGATCGTCCTGGTGGCTTTTGCGGATAAAGTACTTGGCGGATTTGGGATCAGCGATCCGCTAAAAGAGAATTCCGCAAAGAGCATAAAACAGTTAAAGGCCTGGGGTATTAAAATCGTGATGCTGACCGGAGATAATCGGCAAACTGCCCAGTCTATCGCTAAACAAGTGGGTATTGATGAAGTAGTGGCTGAGGTATTTCCTGAACAGAAAGTACAAAAAATACGGGAACTGCAGCAAGGGAACAGATTAGTGGCCATGGTTGGCGATGGTATCAATGACGCGCCGGCTTTAAAACAGGCAAATGTCGGGATAGCCCTGGGGACAGGGACTGATATTGCGATTTCCGCCAGCGATGTTACCCTGGTCAAAGGGGATTTGCAAGCTGTACTGGGAGCTATCCAATTATCCAAAGCGACATTCCAGAAAATCCGGCAGAACTTATTCTGGGCTTTTTTCTACAATGTATTGTGTATTCCTCTGGCGGTGATGGGCCTATTGCACCCGGTTGTAGCAGAAGTAGCCATGTTTGCATCTTCGCTGAATGTTGTGGGTAATTCACTGCGGCTAAAGAAAGTAAAACTATGAGAGACGAACAAAAGGTTAAAATAGATTACCTGCATAAGCAAAAAATTGTTCTGGTCGGGAACCCTAATGTCGGCAAGAGCGTGATATTTAATACCCTGACCGGGAAATATGTCACGGTCTCCAACTATCCCGGTACGACCATAGATGTTTCCCGCGGCTCAATGACGTATGCTAACCAGGAATACGTGGTGATCGATACTCCAGGGACCAACTCATTACTGCCTAAAAGCGAGGATGAACTGGTTACCCGGAATATTCTTTTGCAGGAAGAGCCCAAAGCATTGGTCCAAATTGCCGATGCCAAGAACCTCGAACGGTCTCTCTTATTGACTTTACAGTTATTAAGCCTGGAACTGCCGCTGGTGCTGGCTCTCAATATGAGCGATGAAGCCAGGGCGCGCGGTTATCATATTGATGGTAATATAATTGCCCAGTTACTGGATATAGGCTTGGTTAATACCGTAGCCATTACCGGGGAGGGTATTGGTTCGCTGAAAGAGGCGGTGATCAATAGTAAGGTTAGTAAAAAGCGTATCACCTACAGCCGGGAAATTGAAGCAGCGTTCGCAGAAATACAGCGTCTGTTGCCCTTAGGAATCCGTTATCAGCGTTGGATCGCCTTAATGTTATTAACAGAAGATACTGAAGTTTACAATGTGCTTCCCCGGGAACTGGTGCCAAATCTGCAAAAAGCAGCAGCCAGCATCAAAGCCCGGTTCAATCAGCCGATAGAAATCATTATTCTGGAAGAAATACATCGCCAAGCGGCGGAAATTATCGCAGTGAGTTTTCATCAGCACCAGGTCAAACAGCGGACTTTGCAGGAAAAGATCGGAGCCTTGGCCCTAAAGCCGCTTACCGGAATACCAATTATGCTGCTGGTGGTCTTGGCCATGTATGTATTCGTCGGTAAATTTGCCGCTGGTACGATGGTTGATTTTTTGCAAAATACTTTTTTTGGCGCTTGGCTGTTGCCTTGGCTGGATAACCTGATTACTAAGTTTGTTCCCTGGGTAATTATCAGGGATCTCCTGGTTGGTCAGTATGGGATATTAAGCATGGCTCTAACCTATGCCTTGGCGATAATTTTCCCTATTGTCGGCGCGTTTTTCATATTTTTCGGTTTACTGGAAGACAGCGGGTACCTGCCGCGCCTGACGGTCTTGAGTGATCGTGTTTTTAAAGTTATAGGGTTGAACGGAAAAGCAATATTGCCGATGGTGCTCGGCCTTGGTTGCGGTACCATGGCCGTGCTAACTTCCCGTATTCTGGATACACGCAAGGAAAGATTACTGGTAGCGCTATTACTGGCCCTGGGAGTGCCCTGCTCGGCACAGCTGGGAGTTGTTTTGGGTATGGTCGGCGGTATCTCAGCTAAGGCGTTAATGGTTTGGTTCCTGAGTATAATTGCCAGCCTGACTTTGGTAGGTTTAATATCCAACCGGATAATTCCCGGCCGCGGCTCACTGTTTATCCAGGAAATTCCTCCTCTTAGACTACCCCAGTTATCTAATATTCTGGTTAAGACCGGGGCGCGTTTAAAATGGTATCTGCGGGAAGCGGTTCCCTTGTTCATGATCAGTACTTTTGTACTGTTTATTCTGGATAAAATCAAATTTTTAGCCTTGCTTCAGGATATCGGCCGACCGATCATTATCAACCTGTTGGGCTTGCCGGGAAAAGCCGTAGAATCTTTTCTGATCGGTTTTTTACGGCGGGATTATGGCGCCGCCGGATTGTATGTGATGCAGAAACAGGGCCTGCTAAGTGATCAACAGGTAGTAGTTAGCATGGTAGTGATCACTTTGTTTGTGCCTTGCCTGGCCCAGGCGCTGGTAACTTACCGCGAATTTGGCTGGAAAAAAGCCTCAATGATCATTTTCTTTGTTTTCCTGTACGCGATTCTCGGCGGAACAGTTTTGAATTATATTTTGAGCACTGGAATAATTAAAATATAGAACGCATATAGCATATTGCATATAGCTAATGGCAAAAGCAAAGAAGACAATGCTTCTGCCATACGCCATAAGCCATTGGCCATAAGCGTCTTTGGAGGTTAACATGGCTCGACAGAATGATATTGAAGAAGTCTTAAGTATTATTTGGGAAGAGGAAGAACGCGGTAATAAAAGTCTGGAGAAAATAAAAGAAAAGATAGAGCCGCAAGCCTACGGTGATATTCTGGACGAAATGGGTAAGGCGGGCCTGATAAATATTGCCGGTGAACAGATCTCTTTTACTGAACAAGGACGGTTATTAGGTAAGGATATCATCCGCCGGCAGCGTTTGGCGGAACGGTTGCTGTATGATGTCCTCGAAGTACCGCCTACCGAGAGCGATTCGCAGGCCTGCGCATTTGAGCACATCATTTCTAAAGAGGTAGAGGAGAGTATTTGTACCCTGTTAGGGCATCCCCGGCAATGTCCGCATGGGACTGTCTTGCCAGAAGGGGATTGCTGCCGGCGCGCAGCGACCTCATTGCCCAGCATTGTCAGCTCGCTGGATACCTTTAGGGTGGGAGAAAAAGGGAAAATACTTTATGTCCTGACTAAGGATCATCCTCAATTGCACAAACTGATGTCCTTAGGAGTTATGCCGGGGACAGTCATCAAGGTGCACCAGATATTCCCGTCATATGTAATACAGGTAGGCGAAACCCAGCTAGCTTTAGAGAAGGAAGTAGCCAAAAGTATATATCTTAAGAAAGTGTAGTATAAGCTAACTTAGGAAAGGAACAAGAGAATGGGGATAGAAAATAAGATATTAATATTATTTCACAGCTTGATGGTATTTGCCAATAATAAGGATTCAGTACGGGCTCTGGGCAATTATCGGGATAATTTGTCCTTTAATGCCCTTTCCCGGGCAGTGAAAAGCGAGGATCAGGAAATTAGGATATTAGCCCTGGAGAGTTTAAGCCGCCTGGGCTTAAAAGCCGCTATCCCCTTGTTTGTTACGGCCTTAAAAGATCCCAACCGGATGGTTAATATAGCTGCTTCCAATATTCTGGTCCGTAGCAGTAAAGAAGCTGTGCCTATTCTGGTAGAAGATTTGAAGCATGAAGAGTTTGAGCAGCGCGCCCAGATCATTGAAATATTGGGTAAGATCGGCGATATAAGCGCTACTCCTGCTCTAGTCACTCATATTAAAGAAGAAGAACTGGTAGTGCGCCTGGCTACGGCGATCGCTTTAGCCAGAATTGGCGTTAAAGGCGCTATTCCTCTTATCTTGCAGGGAATAAAAGACAATAAAATATTTTTTAGTTATAGTGCCAGCGCATTGCAAGGTGACCTTAAATCAGCCGATCTCTATAAAAAGCTCTTTGCCGCTTATGCTTTGGCTAGATCTAAGGATAAAGAGGCGAAAACGACTTTGCTAAAACTGCTGGAGACAAATTATGGCTGGACGCGCTGTTTTATCATCAGGATGTTTGCTGATATCGGTACTCCTGAGGATATACCGCTCCTGTCAAGGATGGTTCAAGATGACGATGTATGGGTGCGCCGGGCTGCTGTAGAAGTGCTCGGTGAGATTGGCAATTCTGCCGTTATCCCGGTCTTGGTAGCGGCTGCTAATGATAATGACAGCTGGGTGAGTTCCTCGGCTACTACGGCCATTGATAAAATTAAGGCCAAAGGAAGCAGCGTACAGCGGACAGAAGACAGCGGACAGAAAACTAAATGAGGGCCAAAGATAAAACTGGTAAAATAATTAATATACTACAGCGGGAATATCCGCAGGCAAAAATTGCGCTGAATTATTCTAATCCAATGGAATTGCTGGTAGCGACGATCCTTTCGGCCCAATCTACGGATGTGACGGTTAATAAAGTAACGCCGGTAGTTTTTAATAAATATAAGAACGTTAGCCGGAAGATCTGTGATGCCAAAAAACCTAAATGCCCAAAATGTGTCTTAAATAAACTCTGCCCAAGCTATTTAAAGTTCTTTCCTTGAAAGATATAAGGTATAGCCTCACTGTCACGCTGCGCCGTTCCGAAAAACGCGTCGTTTTCCCCGGCGAGGAAAACGCGCTCTTACTCGCTTGAGTTCTCCCGCCAGGCGGGAGGAAAAGAGTCCGTGCCAACTCAAGCATCCGTAGGTTTTCTACACGGCATCAGCGGCCGCGTTTGGCTTTGGGTAGAGCATCAGGGAACTGCTAATATTTTTGAGCGGCATTGTCGGTTTTTCCGCCTAAAAGATTGGCGGATCAGCCTCTGGCTGAAGCATCATGAGTTGTCAAAAGACCTTTGGCGCCCTGAAAATCGACACCTTAGCGAAAAAATATTACAGTTACCTGAATACTTAATCTGTTGTGGATTTTTATGTTGAGGAATAATTGCGATGGTTTTGGAAGAATATAAGAAAAAAAGGGATTTTAAGAAGACCAAGGAACCAGTGGGGACGGATGGCGGGCCCCCGCCAAAGTTCGTTGGCGGGTCGCGGATGGCAGATGGCAGTAAAAGAATGATTTATGTGATCCAGAAGCATAACGCGAGCCATTTGCATTATGACCTGCGGCTGGAGATGGACGGGGTATTGAAGAGTTGGGCTGTGCCGAAAGAACCATCGAGTGACCCGATAGTGAAACGTCTGGCTGTAGCAGTGGAAGACCACCCGCTTGGTTATGAAAAGTTTTCAGGCACAATCCCGACCGGCGAATATGGCGCCGGTACGGTAGAGATCTGGGATCAGGGAACCTATCAATTGCTGGAGAAAAGTGAAAAGGCCTATAGCCTGGAAATTATTGGAAAAAAATTAAAAGGTTTATTTTATCTGGTAAAATTAAAACCAGGGGAAGATAAAAATAATTGGCTATTCTTCAAAAAGAAATAAAGAATAAAATTAGGGTAGCGGTAGCGATGAGCGGGGGAGTGGACTCATCTGTGGCCGCAGCGCTACTGCAAAAGCAGGGATATGAAGTTATCGGCTTGACCATGCAGTTATGGCCGAGGGAGCAGGTCGCTGAATCTGAAACCAGCTGTTGCGGCATCGGCGCGGTGGAAGACGCCAAAAGAGTAGCGGCCAAGCTGGGTCTTCCCCATTATGTAATGAATTGCCGCGAGTTGTTTGAAAAAAAAGTTATCATCCCTTTTTGTAGTCAATATCTGGCCGGGCAAACGCCTAACCCCTGTATCCGTTGTAATGATTTAATTAAATTTGATTATCTCCTGAAAAAAGCCGAAAGTTTAGGGGCGCATTATTTAGCTACCGGGCATTATGCGCAAATAAAGCATGACCGCAGAACCAAAAGATACCACTTGTTAAAAGCCAAAGACGCCAAAAAGGACCAATCATATTTTTTATATACTATGACCCAGCAGCAATTAGCCCACATCCTGCTTCCTTTAGGGATCTATACCAAGGACAGGGTGCGTATTTTAGCTCGGGATTGTGAACTAGCTACAGCCAATCGTCCAGAGAGCCAGGAAATCTGCTTTATCCCTGATAATGATTATCATCGCTTTCTTAAAACAAGGATGCAGACGGATTTTAAGTCCGGAGGCATAACGGATAAAGCAGGAAAGGTATTAGGAACACATAAGGGGATCGCGTTTTATACAATCGGCCAACGCAAAGGATTGGGGCTAGCTGCGGCGCATCCTTTATATGTAAAAGAGATCGATCAGAGACGCAATATTTTAGTAATTGCCCCTAAACAGGATATTTACGGGAATACATTATTAGCTGGCAAGATTAATTTTATAACTATAAAGAAATTATCAAAACCAATAAGCGCCAAAGCTAAGATCCGCTCAGCGCATAAAGCAGCAGCTTGTACTATTTCACCGGCTGGCCGGGATAAAGTCAAGGTGGAATTTAGCTCCGGACAATGGGCTATAACACCGGGGCAGGCAGTAGTATTTTATCAAGGGAATAAAGTTCTTGGCGGAGGAACAATCATAAAGGCAGTTTCTGGTCGCTAGTTTAAATACGGTCGCTGGGTACTAGTTTCTGGTCACTGGTATAGAAGGTTTATTTATCTGTTATTTACTAGCGACTGGCAGCCGGCGACTAACGACTGTATTTAGAATTTGAGGTTTTGTGAATAATCATAATGAAGAACGACAAGTAAATAAGCAGGGGTTGGTCATTGCCCTCGTGATTACTTTTGTGATCATGATTGCAGAAATTATTGGCGGATTAGTGTCCAATAGCTTAGCGCTGTTAAGCGATGCGGGACACATGTTCACCGATACATTTGCTTTAGGCCTGAGTTTGTGGGCCATTAAAATGGCGCAGAAACCAGCTACCCATCACAAAACCTTCGGTTATCACCGGTTGGAGATCCTGGCGGCGCTGGCTAATGGAATTCTACTGATCCTGATCAGTATCTGGATATTTTATGAAGCGTATCTACGGTTCTTTAATCCCCCGGAAATTAAAAGCGGTTTAATGCTGATTGTCGCTATCATCGGGCTGATTGGCAATTTCATCGGCATGACTATTCTCCAGAAATCCAGCCGGAATAATTTGAATGTGCGGGGAGCCCTGCTTCATATGCTGGGTGATACTCTTTCCAGCGTAGGAGTGATCATTGGCGGCATATTTATCATGTTCACTGGCTGGAAAATGGTCGATCCGATAGTCAGTATTTTAATTAGCGGGTTTATCATACGCAGCGCTTTCCAGCTTATATTTGAAAGCGGGGAAGTATTGCTGGAAGCCGTGCCACGAGGCTTGATATTGCAAGAAGTTGTGGCAGAGGTTAAGAAAGTAAAAGGGGTCAGGGATTTGCATGATTTGCATGTCTGGACCATTACCAGCGGATTACACGCTTTGAGCGGACATATATTGATCGCTGACCAGCAGATCAGCGTTGGCACCGCCATCCTGAAGGAAGTGGAAGAAGTATTGGAGCATAAGTTCGGTATCACCCATACCACATTACAGTTAGAATCTGAAGCCTGTGGGGAAGGATTGGTATGTCAGAGCAAGACAAACGGGAAAGATTAGAAACTATAATTAAGAAGATGGGCAAAGTGCTGATCGCTTTCAGCGGAGGAGTGGACAGCACCTTTCTTGTTTATATAGCCCAGCAGATCTTACCTGGAAATGTTCTGGCCGTAACTGCGGTTTCAGAAACATATCCGGCCCGGGAATTGCGAGAGGCCATAGCCTTGGCCAAGAAAATAAGGGTTAAGCACCTGGTCATTAAGACCAGGGAATTAAAAAATAGAGATTTTGCTGCCAATAATGCTGAACGCTGTTATTATTGTAAAAAAGAATTATTCAGTAAACTGCAGCAAATAGCTAAAAAGTATAAACTGAATTATGTCGCTGACGCTGCTAATATAGATGATTTGCAGGATTATCGGCCTGGTTCCAGGGCTGGTCAGGAATTAGGAGTGCGCCACCCATTACAGGAAGCGGGTTTTACCAAGCAGGATATTCGCTATTTATCCCGGCTCTCTGGATTGCCTACCTGGAACAAATCCGCCCAGGCTTGTTTGGCGTCACGGGTGCCATATGGTAATAAGATAAATACTGTGACCTTGCGGAAAATAGAGCAAGCCGAAGAATTATTGCGGGCGCTTAAATTGCAGCAGGTAAGAGTAAGGGATTATGGCGTCTTGGCCCGGATCGAGGTTCTGCCGGCAGATTTTAAGAAGATCTTAAAAAATAACGAACAGATAGTGGCCTATTTTAAAAAGTTAGGATATCTTTTTGTGACCTTGGATCTGGCAGGGTATAGGATGGGGAGTCTGAATGAAACATTGCAAAAAAGTTGACGAGTTACGAGTTGGCGAGTCCCGAGTTTAGATTTTTTATAATCAATTAACCCGAAACTCGTTAACCCGAAACTCGCAAACTGTTTTATTTGGAAAGTACTTTCAAGAAGGCTTCAACGACAGCGGCATCGAACTGGGTGCCGCTGCATTTTTTTAGTTCAGCGATAGCAGTATCCTTACCCAATCCCTTGCGGTAAGGACGATCAGTGATCATGGCATCATAAGTATCAGCTACGCAGAGGATCCTGGCCTCGAGGCTGATCATATCTCCTTTTAGTCCGTCTGGATAGCCGCGTCCATCGATCCGTTCATGATGATGTTTTATAACTTCAACAATTTTTGGGGAGAGGCCGAGCGGTTGTACTATTTGGGCGCTCATCATGGAATGGCTTTTCATGAGTGCGAATTCTTCATCTGTTAATTTGCCCGGCTTGTTCAGCACTGCTTCCGAGATCCCGATCTTCCCTACATCATGCAATAAAGCGGCTTGTTTGATCACTTCTACGGAGTCCTCATCCAGGTTCATCATATGCGCAATCGCCAGGGCATACTCTCCCACCCTGTCTACATGTCCGGCGGTATAATGATCTTTGGCATTGATCGCTGCGGTCAAGGCATTGATCGCTCCGAGATAGGCCTCCCGTAACTTTTTGAATAACTGGGCATTATCAATGGCTACTGCCGCTTGGGAAGCGAAGATCTCCAGGAGATATTGGCTATCCATATCAAAATAACCTTTATCTTTATTATTTATCGCTTCCATAACTCCGATGATCGTATTTTTTACTTTCAGCGGCACACAAAGTATGCTTTTAGTCTTAAATTGGGTGGAGTCGTCAAATTTAGAGGCAAAACGATGGTCTTTGGAAACATCATTGATGATAAGAGGCAAGCCGGTCTGGGCCACATGCCCGGCGATACCTTCGCCTGCTTTAATGCGAATTTGCTTGATTTGCTCGCCTTTTTCACCCAGGGCTACGTCAAAATATAGTTCCTGGGAAGCTTCATCCATCAACATCAGGGAGCTAGCTTCCGAGTGCACCAATTTAGCAGCCAGGGTCATGATCAGATTAAGCAGTTTATCCAGGTCCAGGGTGGAGATAATGATCTTGTTCAGCTCCAACAACATGGATAATTCATAGATACGCTGTTCTAAAGCATCGTTATTTTTATTTTCCATGATTCTATTATACAACAGAGTTGATGAAACCTCAAGATTTTCTTGCAAATTCCTTGGCTTTGCTATATAGTAAAAATATATATTATTAAACCCTGATTTTGAAATAGGTTTGAGCATCGAAACGAAAAAGCTCGCAGGAGTTTCGCACAAAAAAGTTCATGAATACTATACAGTATTTAAGAACTTTTTTAGAAGGAAATCCAAAGAGATTTTTCGTTGAATGCCAAAGACTATTGCAAATTCCGGGTTCAAAGAGGTTTTTATGGCTAAAGCAATGATCAATATCTGGCTGATGCAGGAACATGAACATCTGTTTAAGAACACCATCATGCCTGAATTTGCCAAGCAACATCCGGAAATAGAGCTTATTTTAACTACTACCAGCTGGCATTTCTTGTGGGACAAAGTAGTCATGTTCTCTAAAAGGAAACAAGGGCCGGATGTCTTGCAAATCGGCAGCACCTGGAATGGGGTGCTGGCCGAAATAGGGGCGTTGAAGGATATTACCGGACATCTGGCAGCATCAGGCGGATTGGATATTTTTATCAAAGAAGCGGCCAAACCCTGTGTTTTCCCCGGGACTTTGCGAGTTTCTTCAGTACCTTGGTATTTAGATGCCAGGGCTTTATTTTACCGTAAGGAAATATTAGATATTCACGGTTTTACCGCGCATGATCTAGCCTCTTTAGAAGGATTAGAAAAAGTTTGCGCTGCCGTACATAACTTTAAAGCCGGGGATAAGACAGTAGCGGCCTTTGGCATATCGGGCCAGAAAGACGCCCAATTAGTTCACTCGCTGGCTCCCTGGATTTGGAATTATGGCGGGGATTTCATGAGCCACGACGGCAAAAAAATCTGTTTTGACGCTCCGGAAGCTTTCCACGGTATAGAAGCTTATTTTAATCTCATTAATCAATATGGCGATAAACCCTCAATTATGCAAAGTTATGAAACTTTCCTGGATAATTTCTTTCATAAAGGTAATTATTGCCTGGCCTATACCGGTCCCTGGGTGAATAATACTTATCTTAATCCTAAGCATGAGGCTTATAACCGGCTCAGCCCCCATATAGAAGCTACTTTAATGTCCGGAGGACCGGGTGGAAGGTTTACTTTTTTAGGAGGCAGTAATTTGGCTGTTTCGGAGTTCTCCAGGCATCCTGATGAAGCCTGGGAGCTGGTCAATTTCCTGACGCAGCTGCCAATACAGGAAAATTTTTGTGCCGTGAATCATCAGTTGCCAAGTTTAACCGAAGCTTATAAAGCAAAAATCTGCATAGATAATAGCCCGCAGAAAATATTCCGGGATGCTATCCAGCATGCCAGAAGCTTGCCCAATAGCCCGCATTGGGCGCAGATCGAAGACATTCTCATAGAGTATATTCACCGTATTTTGGTTAGCATCGCGGAGGGCATATACACAGTAGACTTGCTGAAGGAAACTATTCAGGAAGCAGCCGATAAAAGCAAGCTCCTGTTGGCCCAGGAAGAACAATGGCATAAGGAGAAAAATTGACAAGAGCAGTTATCAGCGTCTGGTTAACGCACGAACACGAACAGCTGGTGCGTAATACTATCCTGCCTGATTTTAAGAAAAAATATCCTAATATTGACGTAGTGCTTACTGCGACCGGCTGGCGCTTTTTATGGGAAAAGGTGGCCATGTTTGCCAGGAAAAAACAGGGCCCGGATGTGCTGCAATTCGGCAGTACCTGGAACGGCGCGCTGGCACAGGTAGGAGCATTGCGTGACTTAACCAGTCAGGTCAATAAAATTGGCGGCCTGAATAGTTTTGTTCCCGCCAGCGGGAGATTATGTAATTTCCCGCATAGTAATAAAATATCGTCAGTGCCCTGGTATGTCGATGTGCGGGCCTTATATTTCCGTAAAGACATTCTAGCTGATCATTTGATCTCCAGCCATGATCTGGCAACACTGGATGATTTGATCCAGGCCTGTGAGAAAGTGCATAATACCCGAGTTGATAATAAAGAAGTCGCTGCTTTTGGCGTATTTGGCAGTAAGGATTCGCAAATCGTACATAATATTGCCCCTTGGATCTGGAACTTTGGCGGCCATTTTTTACGGGCGGATGGAAAAGAAGCAGCTTTTCATGAACCCGCGGCGCTCAAGGGCCTGGAAATATATTTTAATCTGATAAATATCTATAGTAAGCCGGAATTGTTAGGGCAGAATTATGATTCCTTTGTTGATTCTTATGCCGGTAAAGGGGACTATACTTTTGCTTATTTAGGGCCCTGGCTGAACAATACGCACCTGGATCCAAAATCTCCGACCTATAATAAAATTGGCGCCAATATCCATCCTGTAATCATGCCGGCAGGTCCGGCGGGACGTTTTACCTTTATGGGTGGCAGTAATTTAGCTATTTCTTCCTTTGCGCATCATCCTGACGAGGCCTGGATCTTTATCGAATTTCTAATGCAGCGCAAAGTCCAGGAACAATTCTGTGCTGTTAATAACCAGCTGCCTAGTTTGCTGGATTGCTATACGCCTACGTATCTTATGGATACGACGCGCAACAAAGTTTTTAAAGAATCAGTGCGTTATGGCCGGTGTTTCCCTAATAGCCCTTACTGGGCGCAGGTCGAAGATATTCTCATAGATTATGTCTATGAGATCTTTATTGCCATCAGGTCCAAGAGCTATACCCGGCAGGTATTAAAGGAAAAAACCGAAGAGGCCGCGGCTAAATGTAATATTATACTTAAGGGTTAGTAGGTATAACCTTAAGCAGGGGGTAATTATGAATAAGCGATATGGAGTGATTGTAGTATTGCTGTTACTCATAGCTATGCTGGCCGGATGCGGAGGGGTACAGTTACAGGTAGCTCCTAAGGAAAAACTATCCGAAAATGCAGTTACTGGTCGCTAGTCGCTGGTAGCTGGTTAATAATAAAAGAAACAGGCCTCGATAAAGAGCCTGTTTCTTTGTTTTTACTAGCGACTAGTTACTAGAAACTAGCGACTGTACTACTGTATTTCTACCGCTATGCTACTATTGGTGACTGCGGACACTTTTACTTTGATTCCTTCGACTTTGGCCTCTAATTTTTGGGCAATGGAGGGAATATTTTCAATCTCTGCTCCTACCTTGATGTTAGCTACCCCATTCCCAAAATTTTCCGTCTGGGTGTATTTTACTTCGATCATGTTCTGCAGCCCTTTGATCACGGCGTTCAATTGGTTCAGGGTAGAAACATTCTTTACCGTGACGGAAATAAAATTAAATGCTTTCAAGCGCTGATCCAATACCCTGACTAGATCTTCGGCAGCAATGGACGCGGCGCGTTTTAAGGCTTCTTTTCCTGCTGCCTCCCGGGTAGTGCTTACTCCGCCGCTGGAGAATGAATTACTGTAGATCAGAGCTGACTGCTTGATCTTGAGCACCTTAAATGAAATATTGGCGCGGTAAGAGATCATTCCCCCGAGTCCTTGATCTGTATTAAAGGAAGCAGTAGCTTTGCCAATGATCAAAACATCGGCTTTGACCATTTCTCCAACTTTTTTCTGCTGATCCAGGTTGTTCAGGAAATCGTCGGCATTCAAGTTCTTAGCTGCCTGGGCTAGTTCGTTAACCGTTATTAATTTATATTGCAGGCTTAGTAAACGGTCGCCCAGAGTGACTTCACTGACCCCGTCATTGTCCGGTACGCCGTCTATCCGATCCATGATCACTACCCCGATCCGCAAATTGGTGGTAGCCGGCGTTGGCGGAGCAGTCAACCCGAGGATGTTGAGATCCTTGTTGATTGCTTCAATTTTTACCAGGGCTTCGATCTTGGTTTTATAAAAATCGCCTTCGCGTCCTTCAGAGAGGATTTTATATTTTTTAATATACCCATTGGTCTTAGAAAGAATTTGCTGATCCACCATAATGGCTTTTTCTACCCGGGTAGCAGCGTTGACATATACTCCTACGGTCATTTCTACGGCATTGCGCTGCGCTTCGCCTAAGGCGCGCTTTTTGGCATCCAGAATATCATTGTTGAGCACCGCTACCAGGCCTTCAGCCTGAACCACTTCGGTAATTTCTTTTTCTTCTTTACCTTTATTGGCATAATCCTTGATATTAGGCCGGCTGGTCGCGCAGGCGCCTAATGCCAAAACACTTAATATGAGTATAGATAGTCCCTTTTTCAAATTATTCCCTCCTAAGACCTAGTTGCCTAATACCCGATTATTTGAAATTCATCTTGGTCATCTGGGTCAGTCTCTTCTTAGAAAGACGCAGTGTTACGATGCAGCCTTCATCGGCCGTCCATTCGGTCTTGAGAACCTCCGCGCCCTTAACTGACTCGTTGACCAGGGCGGATATCTTGGAGTCTTTTTCCATTGCCTGAGAAACCGTGATCCCGCCTTCTATCTGCAGGCCTTTGATAATACCGACCATTTCATACTGAGCCATGACAATGGCTGCGGTCCGGCTGGTGGCCATTTTTTGGGTCTTGTTGTCCATCTTCTGGTCAGCGGCTCCAATCCCGATGGTTTGGATAAAATCAGTGCCCTGGGTTTCAGCAGCCATGGTTTTTTTCAGTTCCCCACCTTTGGTGTGGGTTTGTACGCCGCTGCAGGCGTTCAATAATAATAAGCTCAAACCAAGCAAAATAACTAATTCTTTCTTCATTACGAGCCTCCTTTTAAATTTCTATATTCACTTATTTATCATTTTACTCTGGGGAAAGGGGATTGTCAAGTTGAAAACAGGACAAGGTTTGTTTGTATAATTATCTTGACTAATTTTAACTTATTGTATTATAAGTAAGATACTATTATATAAGTTCTAATCGTAATGAATAGTAGAGAGATTATTAGAAAAGATATTATTAGCTAATATTTAAATTTATTAATTAATAATATGTTTTTTAATAGCCTCAAAAATAATGAGAGATTAAACTTTGCGGGATCTATTATGAGGCTAATACAAAGAGCTATATTGAATAAAAATATGGATTTGTTTTCCCCAGATTTAGTTTATAATAAATCTGGGGTTTTTATTGTATGGGTGGTAAAATAAAATGAATACTTTATCGTTAATAGCTAAGCCAGTTACTAAATTACGGCAGAAGTTGACAGGAAGATTAATGCTATGCAATTTTATAAATCTGGCAGAGCAGGATTTTAGAAAATATATTGTAAAGCTTGAGCAGGACGATTTATTCATAAAATTAGTTGGCTCTAAGGTGATACAGTTTAAAAGATTTCCAAAAACTAGTTGGTCATCAAGGTTTATTGAACTTAATGAGAATATAATTAGTGATAAAAGCGCTCCTGATATAAGAACATTGCTCGAAGAGAAAGGAAGAGTAATTCAATTAATTAGAAAGGTCGGTATAGAGAAGTTTAAGGAATATTTCTT